>QNZT01000024.1 GCA_003978455.1 Sulfurospirillum sp. | reverse complement strand
TGCATTTTCCAAAATGTAATCCTTGTGTAGTTTTGTTTCTGTTACTATACCTAAACTCTATATAAAAAAAATTAAGTTATAATCCATCCTCTATCATATTAAGGAAATCAATGCTGGACTTTTTATCCAATACCAATATACAATTTTATCTGCTGGCGTATCTTGTGGGAAGTATTCCTTTCGGTTTGATTCTTGCTAAACTGTTTGCCGGAGTCGATATCAAAAAAGAGGGCAGCGGAAATATCGGTGCTACCAATGTGCTGCGTGTTCTCAAAGAGAAAAATCCGAAACTGGCGAAAAAACTCTCTGTCGCGACACTGCTTCTGGATGCGCTGAAAGGTGTATTTGTGCTTTTGCTGGGGTATGCTGCGGGTGTATCGCAGGAGACACTTTGGGCGATTGCTGTTTTTGCGGTGCTTGGTCACTGTTTCAGTCTCTTTCTCTGGGGAGAAGGAGGAAAGGGCGTGGCGACGGGGCTGGGTGTATTGCTGGTGTTGTTGCCTGTTTGTACCCTGGTCGGTATAGTGGTCTGGATTATTGCAGCCAAAACGATCAAAATCTCTTCGCTCTCTTCTATTCTCGGTGTGATTGCGGTGGGTATCTGTTCGTTTGTTCTGCATCCACAGATGGCACACGCGCCGGTGGTCATTATCATATTGATCATCCTCTATAAGCATACTGACAACATCATCAGACTGCTAAAAGGACAAGAGAAGCGGATAGTCTAATAAAGATGTATACGATCCACATAGAAAACCTGAAGTTGAAAGCTGTTATCGGGCTTTTGGACTTTGAGCGTACAAATTCGCAGACGGTCATTGCCGATTGCATGATCGATTATGTGCGTGAAGATGACACATTTATCGACTATGCAATTGTCGCAAAGATGATCGAAGAGATGCTGAAAAAAGGGGAGTATTTTTTGATCGAAGATGCACTCGATGAGATCATCTTAGCGATAAAAGATACTTTTTTTACCATTCGAAGTATCACACTTAAGCTTAGCAAGCCGGAAATTCTTGCAAATTGCACAGTTTCTGTAAAAAAAACGATAATTTATTAAATTTTTTTTAAAATGTCTTTATGTTTAGCTGAAATTATGCTATACTTTTGTCAAATTTTTTTTAGAAAGGAAAATAATGAGAGTACTCATTGTTGAAGATGAAATTACATTGAACAAAACCTTGGTAGAAGGGTTGCAGGAGTATGGGTATCAGGCAGATAGTTCTGAGAACTTTAAAGATGCGGAGTATTACATAGGTATTCGTAACTACGATCTGGTTTTGACAGACTGGATGCTTCCTGATGGTGACGGTGTGGATCTGGTTACGATGATCAAGCAGAAAACACCGAGAACTGCATGTGTGGTACTCTCAGCCAAAGATGATAAAGAGAGTGAGATCAAAGCACTCAAAGCCGGTGCGGACGACTATATCAAAAAGCCTTTTGATTTTGATATTCTTGTTGCGCGTATCGAAGCGAGACTCAGATTCGGCGGTACCAATGTTATCAAAATCGATGAACTCATGATCGATCCGGATGAAGAGAAGATTACCTATAAAGGTATCGATATCGAGCTGAAAGGAAAACCGTTTGAAGTGCTGACACACCTTGCCAGACACAGTGATCAGATCGTCTCCAAAGAGCAGCTTCTGGATGCTATCTGGGAAGAACCGGAGTTGGTTACACCAAATGTTATCGAAGTTGCGATCAATCAGATTCGTCAAAAGATGGACAAACCTCTCAATATCTCCACCATAGAAACGGTAAGACGACGGGGCTATAGATTTTGTTTTCCGAAAAAAGCATAAAGCGTAAATTTCTAATACAATTGGTTACCGCATCGTCGGTACTGATTGTGATATTTTCCGTTATTCTCTATTACTATATCAAGATTCAGGTTTATGACGATGTATCGGCGAACTTGAAGAGTGAAGCAGTTGCTTATGCCAAAAGCTACAAGGCAAAACTTCCATTTTCCGGTAAAAATCAGATGCTTCAGGGTGTGATGCCGATGCAGCCGGAAACGGTGATACGTGTCGATAAAAAACCGGTGCCTTTTTTCGAACAGTATGAGAAAAACGGTAAACGCTATATCACCATTTTCTACCCGTATAACAAGGCACGTTCCAGTTTTATCAAGCTGGAACGCGATATTTCAGGTACAGAAAAACTTCTGACCAAAATCAAGCACAGTATTATTATTGCCAATCTGCTGACACTGCTTTTGATTTTGGGGTATGCGATGTTCCTCTCAGAGACACTTCTTTATCCGGTAAAGTCGATCAACCGCAAACTTGCCAGACTGAACGAAAACTTTCTGGACAAGATCGATACAGACAATCTGCCTGACGAATACCGTTCTTTGGGAGAGAGTGTAAACAAACTGATAGAACGGATTCAGAATTTTGTGAAGTACCAGAAAGAGCTTTTTATCGGTACGGCACATGAGTTGAAAACACCGCTTGCTGTCATGAAGACCAAAAACGAAGTAACGCTGATCAAAGACAGAGATATCGATACCTATAAAGAGACGCTTCGTGTCAACAACAAAACGATTGACGAGATGAACTCTATGATAGGTTCGATTCTTGATATCGGTCGCCAGGAGGGGGCGCAGTTTGACAAGCCGGTGGAAGTGGATCTGGTGCAGTTCATCAAGGACAAAGCGAAAGATTTTCAGCTGATTGCGAAAAACAAACAAAAAACAGTCAAGACAGATTTGGAACCGGATCAGTACTGTATCATCACGCAGCCGTCCCTTTTGACACATATCTTGCAGAATTTTGTACAAAATGCCCTGAAATTTACACCCGATGGGGGTACGGTTTTGATCAAAACCCGGCTTATCGGAGATGATTTCAAAATAGAGATAATCGATGAAGGTCCCGGAATCGATGAAAGTGTGGATCTGTTCGCACCCTTTAAAAGGCTTGGCAATAAAAGTGGGGCCGGACTCGGACTCTTCCTTGCCAAAGGAGCAGCAGATGCGATCGGTGCAAAGCTTAGTATTAAAAACCGAAAAGATGGTAAGAGCGGCGCAATCGCGACGGCAGTTATCAGTTCTAAAAATTACTGCCCGATGGGCGAATCTTCGGAACAGAAAAAGCGCGGTATCTTCGGTGTACTGAGCAGAGAATACTAATTTCGATGGCTTTGAAGATCATAGAAGAGTGTATCGCCTGTGATGCATGTGTGGAAGTGTGTCCAAGCGGTGCTATAGAGGGTGCTGATCCCATCTATATCATCACGTCGTCGCTTTGTACAGAGTGTGTCGGGTATAAGGAGAAGGCAGAGCCTTCATGTATTTCCGTGTGTCCGGTTGAGGCGATCGTTTATGATGAAAAATGTGTGGAAACACCTGAACAACTCCTTGAAAAATATAAAAGAAATAACTCCTGATGGCAAAAAGAACAACTATTATAGATATCGGTTCCAACTCTATGACACTCGTTATTTACGAAAAGAGTTCACGTTTTGCGTTTCATCTGATTGAAAAAGTACGTAGCAGTGTGCGCATAGGAGAAAATGCCTACAGTGACAATGGAGAATTGACACCAGAAGCGATGGATCGTGCTTTTTATACATTGCAGGATTTCATGCAGATATCTAAAAGCTACAAAGCGCGTAAAGTTTTTTGTGTGGCAACTTCCGCACTGCGTGACGCACCCAACAGATCGCTCTTTGTGCAAAGAGTGCGGCGGAACCTGAAACTCAATATCAAAGTGATTGACGGTACAAAAGAGGCATACTACGGTGCTCTGGCGGCATTGAATCTCTTACCGCCGTTTAAAGAAGCGGTGACTGTTGATATCGGTGGCGGTTCGACAGAGTTGGCGAAGATCAAAGATGGGAAAATTGTCGATACAATCTCTTTAAATGTCGGGACAGTACGCCTCAAAGAACTTTTTTTCGACCGTAAAAAAGGCTTTAAAGATGCTTCAAAATATGTCGAAGAGGTGCTTTCTGAAGTACCGTCGCATTTTCGCTCCGATGTGGTAATCGGTATCGGAGGAACGATCCGTGCACTCTCTAAAGCAATCATGAGAGAGCAGAAATACCCTATCGATACACTGCATGCATTTGAATATAAATATGATCGATATGAAAAATTCATCAAAAAGGTGGCAAAGTCCCCTGTACTGAAATTGAAAGATTTTCCCATCTCATCGAGTCGTTACGATACGATTCGGGAGGGAAGCACGATCTTTTATGTTTTGAACAAGAGACTGAAAACCCGCAAAGTAGTTACCAGTAAAGCAGGGGTGCGTGAAGGTGTCTATCTTCATGATATACTGAGAAATACGAACTATCGCTTTCCTCATAATTTCAATGTCAGTATTAAAAGTCTGCTGGATCGATTTGCGTTGTTACCAAGACAGTGCGAACATACCAGACGCATCGCCGATGAGATTTACGGTGCGTTATGTGATGAGTTTGATCGTGAGAAACGTTATCGGTTTGAATTGTTGCAAGCGGCAAAGCTTGTCTTGATCTTCAATCGTCTCAATATCTATTCCAACAGTGACTACAGTTTTTTCTTCCTTCTGGAAAACCTTAACTTCTCACTTTCTCATAAATCCAAACTGCTGATAGCGATTTTACTGCGTTTTTCGCAAAAGGGAAAAGTCGATAGTACGATCTACAAAAACTATAAAAAACTTTTGCCAGATTCGGAAACGATGGCATGGCTGACATTTATTATTACTTTGAGTGAAGCGATTATCCGTGACAAAAATCTCGATCCTGTCGAAGTGGTATATGATGGTACGCTTCTGACTATTACAAGTGAGAGAGAATTGTTTTTGGCTAAAGAGATTGTCAAGAAGATCAAAAAGCCGAAAACATTTGCTGTTATACTAAAGTCAAAAACGCAAGGGTGAAGATGATAGATATATTCAGAGTACATTTTATGGTGCTGAGTCTGGCGCTCTCTCTTTTTGCCGCGGCAAATCATGATGATCTGAACCAGACGCAAAATGAGTTGATCAAAGAGTCGATCGTCAAGATATATACCGTCGCCAAAAGCCCTGATTTTACCAGACCGTGGAACAGTTCCATGTACCGCGTTACCGGTTCGGGTGCGGTGATTTCCGGCAACAGGATACTGACAAATGCACATGTGGTTGCCAATCATACTTTTATCGAAGTACGTCGTTATGGAGAGACCAGGCGTTATGAAGCGAAGGTACAGAGTGTTTCGCATCAGGCGGATCTGGCACTGATTACTGTACTAGATAAAAGTTTTTTTAAGGGGATCAAACCCCTGGAGCTGGGAAAATTACCGAAAATTGAACAGGAGATTTCGGTTTTCGGTTATCCCACCGGCGGTAATACCCTAAGTATTACACAGGGTATCGTTTCGAGGATCGAGCACCATCGCTATGTTCACAGCAATGAGAAATTTCTGGCGATTCAGGTAGATGCCGCGATCAATCCCGGCAACAGCGGAGGACCGGCGATTAGTGACGGAAAGATCGTCGGGGTAGTGATGCAAAATATGAGCCATGCCCATAGCATAGGCTATCTGGTGCCGACGATGATTATCGACCATTTTCTGAAAGATATCGAAGATGGCAAATATGACGGTTTTCCACACACCGGTCTGACGATCGAAAAACTGGAAAATCCTACATTAAGAAGTTTTTACCATCTCGATAACAATGTTTCAGGAGAGCTTGTGGCTGGCTGGGTCTATAACTCGACAGCCAGGAATTTTTTCAAAAAAGGTGATATTATAACCGCAATAGATGGGCATAAGATCGAAAATGACGGTACGGTAGAGTTTCGATATCATGAATATACTTCTATGAAATATTATGTAGATTTGCATCAGATGGGTGAGCAAGTGTCATTTGATATCATCCGTGACAGACAACCGAAGAAGATTTTTCTGCCGCTGGTACACAAGGTAGATGATATGCTTCTGGTCAAAACGAAGCGTTACGATACGATGCCGACCTATTTTATATACGGCGGGTATGTATTTACCAAATTGACCAGCAATCTGTTGATGCAATATGGCAGCAGTGCACTGGAACTGCGTTATCTCGCCACACAGTATCCCACAGCAGAACGCAAAGAGATAGTGATACTGCTCAAAGTGCTTGCATCAAGTCTGAGTGTCGGCAACTATGGGATTCAAAGATGGGTCATATCAAAAGTCAATGGGGAAACTTTTCCCGATTTTAAAACCTTCTACCAAAAAATCATGAATGCAAAAGGGAAGATAACGCTCCTGGAAGACAAAGAGGGGATCAAGCTGGCGATCGACAACAAGAAGGCGAAAGAGATTGGTGAGATGTTGCTGAAACGCTATGCCATCGCCAAATGGAAATCAGACGATTTATAGTGTGTTACCGCTGCTTTCTTGCCCATTTGCGAAAGCGCAGTGCCGGTAGTAGCTCTCTTTGTATCGGTATTGCATCACAAATAGCATCTGCAAGCATTTTGGCATTGTAGGGAGCAAAGACAAATCCCCGTGATCCCAGTGCCGTATGGATATAGAGATTTGGATGGTAGATGTACTGTTTTTCCGGTACTTTCGCACCTGTACGGATATAGGGATACTTTGTGAGTGTCGCACGCTCATCGACCGGTACGCCTGCAAACGGAAAGTAGTCGAAACTGAAGCGTCTGTAACCGGTATAGTGTTGCAATATTTTCACAGAAGTCATCGGAGTAAATCTCTTCGCTTTTTCCAGCAGGTGAAAAGTGTCTTGTTCTGCCGCCTTTTCCAGTGCTATATCACCACGAATATGGGTAGCCCCGACGATGATATGCTCTTTTAGAAAGAGGGAGACGGAGATATCTTTATGGGTATTGTGGCGATGCTCCCGCATCTCACGAAACGTTACATCGTAGCGGTATCCGCCGATCTTTTTGCTTTTGAGCGAAGGCAGGGAGATCGGTTCGGGAGTATCCCCTGTGGCAAGGATGAGATACTTCGCAGAAAATGTATCGTTAACGTACCACACATTTCCGTCATGAACGATTTTTGACACTTCGTAAAACTCTTTGAGTGTGACCTCTTTTAAAAGTTCCCGGCAAAGTTTATCAGGCAGGATGAGTCCCGCTTCGGGGAAAAAGTAGCCCTCGCCGCGTTTTTCCCAGGGAAAATCGATATAGGGTTCATAAGAGTTACAGCGCTGGCTGTCTTCACTGTCCAGCGGTAACTTGTAGAGACCCTTTTTGTACAGCAGGTCGGGAAAGTATCGCTCGTAAAATGCAAGAGAGTAGGCGAGGGCACTGTTCAGGTAGTTTTTATAGGCTGAGGGTTTGGAAATCTTTGGGGAGAGAAAAGCGCCTGCCGCGGCGGAACTTCCACTGCATACGGAGTCTTTCTCCAGAACTAGCACCCGCATATCCCTTTTTTGTAGGGCAAAAGCGGTCGAAGCCCCGGCGATCCCCGCACCGACTATGATGACATCTATCAAAAATAGGGGTTTTGTCTCTGCGGAAAGTCGTTGACCGTCAGTTTGGAAAAGGCTTCAACATAGTTCCAGAAATCCTGCTTGATCTCTTCGTCCATATCGTAGTTTTTCAGCGCTTCTCGCATACACCCGAGCCACTCGATACGAGCTTTTTCCGCGATGGAAAAGTCGTCATGCACACGAATCATATACTCGTTGAGATCCATACCTCCGCTCTCATCCTCATACACTTTCGGCCCTCCGCAGCGCTGGATGAAAAACTTGGTGTTTTTCTCCTTGACCTTGTCAAATTCAGCCCTGTCCTGTGGAAAGAAGTTGGCGATATCACTCTCATAGATCAAATCGTAAAAACTGTACATCAGTTTGCGCATCCCCTCTTCACCGCCGACAGCTTCATAAAACTCCGGACTGGGATTTTTGTATGGTACCTCTTCACCCTGGACGGTCGGTGTGATCTCAAAAGCCATATTTATCCTTTTTCTGAAATTTTACCGAATTCAGGTTAAAATTTGTAGGTAACTCCGATTTTTGAAATTTTCGCGGGTTTAAAATAGACGGAGAAGTTTGTACTGGTATCAAAAAGCTTTGCAGGTACCGCATCGCTTTGCATCGCATCGAGTACTTTTGAGAGCAACTCTTTCATGAGATGCGATTTCGACTCATGTTGATTTTTTCCCGGTGTCGCTGTGGTTGATGAAGGTGCTAAAGAGCGTAGTTGCCGGTGTTCGCTTTTGTATTTTGCATAGTCAAAGGCATATGACTTTTGTGTAAAGAAAAAACAGCCGCATAAAACACACACAGGAAGTATTTTACTCAATTTAATATACATCATTTCACTCCAGAATTTATTTTACACAATATCGACTTATGTAAATAAAAGTTTACCAAAAATGGATATATAGTGCAAGTTTTTTGTCCTTATCTGGAAAATCTTACTACAATCGTTTAGTTTTGTAATAAAATATATAAAACAAAGAAAATATTAAGGATTTACTTATGCAGATATATTTAAATAATGTTGATATTGCTATGCTATAATTCTAAAAACATATAGGCGGGGGTATCATGAACAAAACAACGTGTCCATTGGACTGCTATGATGCGTGCAGTGTACTTTTTGAAGAGGGGAAACTCAAAGGGGACAAGGCGCATCCTGTGACCGGCGGTTATCTCTGTCCAAATCTCAATCACTATCTCAGTGAACCGCGTATTCTCAAACCACGTTTCAAAGGCGAAGAGATATCGATGGAAAAAGCTGTTACGATACTCTCTGAGATGCTTCATGAAGTTCAGGATTTAAAAACGCTCTACTTTAAAGGGCAGGGAAACTTTGGAACACTTCAAAATACGACAGCTCATTTTTTCAGTCAGTACGGTGCCGACTTTACCAAAGGTTCTCTTTGTGACGGAGCGGGGGAAGCGGGTGTCGTCGAAGGGCGGGGAGAGAGTCTCAGCTTGCCTTATGAACAGATCGCCAAAAGTAATATCGTCGTTGTATGGGGACGCAATATCTCCGTAAGTAACTCCCATTTTATGGATCTGCTCAAAGATAAGATTTTGATCGTGATCGATCCGGTCAAGACGCAGCTGGCAAAAAAAGCGGCGGTGCATCTGCAGCTCAAGCCGCGGGAAGATCTTTTTCTGGCGATTTTGATGGCGCGGTTTGTCTATATCGAACAGATTGAGGATTATGATTTTATCGATAACTTTACCAACGACTTTGACTATTTTGTGGAGTTTATACGCTCTTTCCCTGTCAAAGAGTTGAGTGAACGTGTCGGTGTCGCACTGGAAGATGTCCTGACGGCACTGATGTTGATGGAGAAGGAGAAGGTCACTTTTCTGGTCGGTGTAGGTGTACAAAAGTATGCGCACGGCAGTTCTGTGTTAAGGGCGATCGATTCGTTTGCCGCGATGCTTGGATTTTTCGGCAAAGAGGGGTGCGGTGTCAGTTACCTGGGAAACAGCGGGCTGGGATTTAAAGATATATTTCCCAAAGGCAGGAAACAGGTACCCAAAGCGACGGTCGATTTTGCGAAATACGATCTCGCTTTCATACAGGGGAGCAATCCCGCAAACCAGTTGCCAAATACAGCAAAGGTGATCGATGCCCTGATCAAATGCAAATTTTCTGTCTATTTCGGTCTCTATGAAAATGAAACATCGAGACTTGCCGATCTGGTGATTCCCGCTAAAAACTTTCTGGAAAAGGAGGATATCCGCTTCAGTTACGGGACTGATTTTATCGGGCGTATGCCGAAGCTGGCGGAGAGTGATATCGGTATCAGCGAAAAGGAGTTGACTGACAGGCTTTGTGAAGCGTTCGGTTACGAAACGCTGCCTCCGGAGAAGCAGATGATCGAAGAGATCGTAGGGAACAATGTCTATGAAAAGGATGGCTATCTGCGAAATAGAGAGTATCAGCAGATCCCTTACAGTGACGGGTTTTATACCGACGATGAGAAGTTTCAGTTTATGGATGACTATGATGATGAGATGTGTGAAGGAGAAGGGTTTTTTCTGATCACTTGCAAACAGAAACATTCGCTCAACAGCCAGTTCAAGCGTGATGAGCATATCTACCTATCTCAAGTGTGCGGTTTTGAAGAGGGAGCGCTTGTACGTGCCGTCTCTCCCTACGGTGCTGCGGAGTTCAAAGTTCGTATCTGTGAAGATCTTCGGGATGATTGTGTCATGATCTATTCGGGAACGCCGGGTGTCAATTATCTCACACCCGATCAGCTTTCACTGGAAGGAGATAGTGCGATTTATCAGGAGACAAGAGTTGTATTGGAGGTTGTTGATGCGTAAGATAGTTGTTTTATTGCTGCTTTTTTTGGAGATAGTGTATGCACAAGAGTTTACCTTGCAGACGATTGAAGGTAAGCCTATCCATCTGAAGATGACACCACTGGAGTTGCAGGTGGCAGAGTTTCCGGGCAAGGTGATTATACTGGACTTTTTCGGTGCAAACTGCCCGCCGTGTGTTGCTGAGATGCCTGATCTTGTAAAGTTTCAGGAACTTTTTGGCAAAACAGTACAGCTCATCGGTATTCAGTCCGCATCGCAGCGGGATGACAAAGCGATGCTGAAGTTTGTGCAAAAGCACCATCTGAACTATCCCGTGGTCAATCTGCAGAGTGCTACCGCATTGATAAGCTATGCACAAAAGGAGATTGGCTGGAACGGTGCATTGCCCTATAAACTGCTTTACGATTTTGACGGTTCGCTCTCTTACTGGATATATGGGCAGATGACGCAGGAAAAGTTGTTGAGTACATTACATGATCTCTAACACAACAAGGAATTAGACAAATGGCATCAGGATTTTTTGCACTTTTTGACGATATCGCCGCTTTGATGGATGATGTTGCGACGATGGGTAAAGTGGCTACCAAAAAGACGGCGGGTATATTGGGGGATGATCTGGCGGTCAATGCTGAACAAGCATCGGGTTTTCTCAGCTCCCGGGAACTCCCTGTACTGTGGGCGATCACCAAAGGATCGTTTGTCAACAAGTTGATTATTTTACCGTTTGCTTTTTTGATGACCGCGTTTGCACCGTGGTTGATTGTACCGGTATTGCTGATTGGTGGTATCTATCTGGCGTATGAGGGTGCGGAGAAGATTTATGACTACTTTGTTCCTCATGAAGAGGTGCAAAGAGGCTCACACAACGAGGCAATGACCAAAGAGGAGATACTGACGCAGGAGAAGGCAAAGATCAAGTCTGCGATTATGACTGACTTTATCCTCTCGATCGAGATTGTAATTATCGCGCTGGGTGCGGTGGCGGGTCATCCACTGTCTGTGCAGATCGCCGTGGTTACTGTTGTGGCATTTTTGGCGACAGTCGGTGTGTATGGTATTGTAGCGCTGATTGTGCGTATGGATGACATCGGTATGAAACTGGTCGAGATGGATCATGGAAAAAACGGTTTTATGAAAAAACTCGGTCTTTTACTGATCCGTGCACTGCCGAAGGTGATCAAGGCGCTTGGCGTGATCGGTACCTTGGCGATGCTACTGGTGGCAGGCGGAATCTTTATACACAATATAGCCTATCTTCATGAACATATGCACTTTTTACCGGGAATAGTTGCTGAGTTGATCGTAGGGCTTGCGGTCGGCTTTGCCGCACTTATCGCGATGAAAGTATCTGTTGCGTGCAAAGCGTAAGCGTTAAGCTTCAAGCGCGGTTCAACTGCGCGTGAGCCCTGCGCTGAGCAGAACATAGCGTTAGCGTAGCATTTGGGACTTTGTTCCAAAAGCGTTAAATAATGTAACTTCAAGCGCGGTTCAACTGCGCGTGAGCCCTCCGCTGAGGAGAACTTAGCGTTAGCGTAGCATTTGGGACTTTGTTCCAAAAGCGTTAATTTAATGAAAAGGCTGAGTACTGCATACAGTTCATGAAAAACTACACCGATGGTATGCAGCGCATGGGAGGAGAGACCTTCCCTGGCGCAATACCTCCGATCCGTACCATATCTACCTGAGTGAGATCATGCTTCAGCAGACGCAGGTCAAAACAGTGCTGGAGCGTTACTACACTCCTTTTCTGAAGAAATTTCCGACGTTGCAGTCAGTGGCGGAAGCGCCGCTGGACGATGTTCTGAAGATGTGGGAGGGACTGGGCTACTATACACGAGCCAAAAACCTGCATAAAACAGCACAGCTGACTGCGCCGAAACTTCCCGAAACTTACGAAAAACTGCTTGCACTACCCGGGATCGGGAAAAATACCGCCTCAGCGATCTGTGCGTTTGCCTACCGTCAAAAACGCGCCGTCATGGAAGCCAATGTCAGGCGTATCATATGCCGTATCTATGCGCTGGATGATCCTCATGAAGAGATGTTGATTGAAAAAGCGCACGATTTGCTCGACGAAGCCAATCCTTTTGACTACAACCAGGCGATGATGGATATCGGCGCGACGGTATGCAGTGTGAAAGCACCCGAGTGTACTGTCTGTCCTTTTCATGAGATATGCAGGGCACGGGAGTTGGATTGTTACGATTTTCCGGTGAAAAAATCCAGAAAAGTACCGTTACGACGAGAAGATGTGGTGGTCGTGTTTTATGAAGGTAAAGTGGCTCTGCAAAAGCGGGAAGGGCGTTTTTTGCACGGATTGTGGGGATTTCCCGCAAGCGACGCACCTGCGGGTGAGAAGGTGGGAACAGTACACCATCAGTACACCCATTTTAAACTGGAAGTGACACTCTGGCTGGAAGTAGTTCAGCAGCCTCATGAAGAGATGTTTGATAGAAGCGAGATAGAGAACCTCGCGGTATCTACCGTCGATAAGAAGATCTTACGACTACTGGAGAAGCGGGAGCTTTTTTAGCCGCGCTACCAGCCGTCGCTTACCTCCATAATCTGATAACCCGCTCTCCATCTCTTTTTGATGAGCGCATGGAGATAACCCCATTTGTTGGAAAGATCATAGCTTTGTGCCTTGATCTTTTTTGTTTTGGTAAACGTACCGACCCACTGGTCAAATCCAAAATGCAAATCGGTCAGAAAATACCCCTCTTTCCAGCGGCGTTTGATGATACGCTCAAAAGCACCCCATGTTCTGGCTGCATCGAGCGTTTGGGGTATCTGGGCATCCTTTTCGACGAAAGCGATCCATCGTCCCTCATAGTAACGGATAAAGTCGATCTTATAGCCTTTTGCCCAGGCTTTTTTTACTTTTTTTCGGAAATCGTCATAATATCCGGCAGTAAAGTAGGTAGGCTCTTTCGCCCCTGTACCTCTGGCAAAGAGACCGACATAGATACCGTCGCCGTGTTCGAGGTCTATGAGAACATATCCTTTTGCATATTTGACAGCCATCGCATCACGAAAATCTGCCCAGACACGGCGAGTGATGTAGGATTGCCCTTTAAATCCGGTATGTTTGGCAAAAACCGCTACCCACTGTGTATAGCCCTGTGCGATATCGATCACATCATAGCCTCTTTTCCAGCGTTTGTCTATTTCACGGGCGAGGAGATACCACTCATCGGTGACGAGATACGCCTGGTTTGTATACCCGACACCTTTTGCATAGGTGATTACCCATTTGTGTGCCGCCTGGGCAAAAAGTGGCAGCATCAGTGTCAAAAGCAGTAAAAAACGCAGGTTCATATCAGCTCCTTTTTCTATTTTGCTGTTTCACAGACCGCTTTGATATGTGTGGAAAATGCGATCGAGACATCATTCCAGGTTTTCCCCTGATGTTTTGCAAAGCAGGCTTTGTTCAGTGCGGAAAGTGCAGTCGAAGCTTGAAAGTCGAAAAGATCGATCGTCCCTTCCGCATGTAGAGTTCCCTCATCATACACATAGCGTAAAGGAACATTTTTGGTGATACCGTTCATCGTGATTTTTGTCAGAAGTGTGCCTGTTTTAGGCTTTCCGCGCTCCTTGGAGAGTGCTTCGATATCGACGATTTCAGCTATGATCTCATCGTCTTTCATGTTATCGAAAAAGAATTTGACAAGCTTGGCATCACGCCCCTTGTTTTTGGAGTTGACACTGATCTCCTCTATGGTTGCTTTCGCTCCGACGAGGATCTCTTTAAAGTTTTTTCCCTCTTTGGTTGCCGGTCTGTAGATCACTTTGTCAAATGTACCTCCCACACCGATTTTCAGCGGTGTTTTGTATGCCTTCCAGTTTACAGTGACCGGTCCCTCCTGCGATAGTGTGCAGTGCATTTTGGGAACTGCATCAGTGGCAAAAGAGAATGTGGATATAAGTAGAGTAGATAATAAAAATTTATGCATATATGCTCCTTGTTATTTGTTTTATTTATAATATAAGTATATCGCTTTATCTCTGAAGGGGAGGTAAATCACTGTACTCTTCCAATTATTTTCTTAAGATAGCCGCTATATACTACTTTTACTTTTGGATTAAAGCGCTACTTCAGCATAGATTATCTATATTTATCTATTTTTATATATCACCCTAAAGGTCAAATAGCACAGATGCAAAAGAAAATTTCTGAAAAACTGGAAAAAATCAAATCCCATCCGGCAACGAAGCAGAGTCTCGAACAACTCAAACCGAAAAAAACATTCTGGGGGATTTTGGGTGTGGCGATCTTTTTTATACTGCCGGAGATTGTCGCGTTTATCTGGGGTGCGGATATCACCGCATGGACACAGAGCCATCTCTCCCAGCCGCTGCCGCTGGAAGAGGAGTACAAATACAAAGCGATAGAGATGCTTTTTGGAGAGGGAAGCTGGTTTAACCTGCTGTTTGGAGTGGGACTTTTGGTCTGGGCGTTTTTTTAACACAGGTGGCTAGAGGGTGATAGAGACCCATCATGAACTCTTTTTCATCTTTACCAGAAAGATACCCAGTGCAGTCATCGCCAAAATGACACCGATCGTCTCAAAGATGAAAGTGAGTGTCACAGGTTGTGTCAGATCGGGCATCAACCTACAACCTGTGCACATCTTTCACAGAGACTCTCTTCGTCTGTGCTCTTTTGTTTCCAGCAGCGCGGGCATTTGGCTTTGCTGCTCTTGACGATCACAAATGTGTCACCGTCCACTTCAAATGTCGCAATCTCCTCTCCCGGTTCATCTGCCGAGACGGAGCTGACCGTAAACCAGTCTTCCGCATCGGTCGGATCGAGTTTCCCGATACGCTCAGACTCTGTCTGGATGGCAAGCTCCAGTGTCGCTTTGATCTTTTTCTCTTTTTTGAGACCATCGACAATCTCGAAAAACTTCTCGCGCGCTTCTGTCATGAAAGCCTCATCCAGGTCACTCTCCACTTCCGGCAGGGTAGTGTAGAGGAGGTCAAAGACATCTTCGGCATCTTTTTTCAGTATTGCCGGGGCATACTCCAGAATCTCATCGACGGTGTATGTCAGTACCGGTGCCAGAAAAGCGATCATACGCTCTGCGATCAGTGCCATCGCCGTCTGTGCCGATCGTCTTGCTTTGTCCTCTTTTGCGTTACAGTAGAGCCTGTCTTTTGAGATATCCATATGGATACCGCTCAGCTCCACCGTGATAAAGTGGTTTAGCAGCGAAAGTGCTTTGGAGAAGTCGTAGTTTTGGAAGTGCATATCTGCTTCGTCAAACACTTTTTTCGCTTTTGTCAAAATCCACCGGTCGAGTTCTCCCAGCTCTTCGGTCGGCAGCACTGTTTCCAGATCGTTGATGTTTGCCAGCAAAAAGCGGAGGGTATTTCTCGTTTTACGATACTGTTCCGCGATCTGTTTGAGGATGTCGTCACCGATTTTCAGGTCATTTTGGTAGTCACTGAGTGCTACCCACAGACGGATGATCTCTGTCCCGTACTGTTTTGCCACCTTGTCCGGAGCGACGACGTTGCCTTTGGACTTGCTCATCTTTTCGCCTTTGGCATCGTTGGTGAAACCGTGTGTGACGAGGTTTTTAAACGGAGAGATACCGTTGATCGCAGAGCTGACGATCAGTGAGCTCTGGAACCAGCCGCGGTGCTGATCGCTTCCCTCCAGATACATATTTGCAGGGTACTCTCCCGCATCGTACTCTCTGGACTTCAGAACCGCTTTCCAGGTCGAACCGCTGTCGAACCAGACATCGAGGATATCGTTGACTTTTTCCAGATCGTCGGGGTTGTACCCGCTGCCCGGATAGAGCAGCTCTTTGATCTCCATCTCCCACCAGACATCGGTTCCCTGCCGCTCAAATATCATTGCCAGAAAGTTGAGCACTTTCTCATCCAATATCACCTCACCCGTCTTTTTGTTGCGGAAAAAGGCGATAGGCACACCCCAGTCACGCTGACGGGAGATACACCAGTCCGGTCTGTTCTCTACCATAGATGTGAGGCGGTTTTTGGAAGCGGCAGGATAGAAGGTGATCCCGTCGATATTTTCCATCGCTGTTTCGCGGAGTGTCTTTCCGTTTTGTTCCTGATCCATCGCGATAAACCACTGTTTGGTTGCACGGTAGATGACCGGCTTGTGCGTTCTCCAGCAAAAGGGATAGGAGTGGGTAAACTTGCTCACCTTCAAAAGGGCATCGCCCAAAAGCTCCAGAATCAGCTCATTGGATTTGAAGATATGCATACCGACAAATGTTTCCGGATTTGGCAGCAGTTTTTCGCGTACCACCGTCTCATCGAACAACCCTCTGTCGTCGACCGGCATGATAACGTCGAGGTTGTATTTCAGACCGACGCGGTAGTCATCTTCACCGTGTCCCGGTGCGGTATGGACACACCCTGTACCGCCGTCCATCATGACATGCTCACCCAGGATGATCTGTGACTTCCGACCGTTGAGCGGATTGACAGCGTAAAGATGCTCCAGTGCTTTTGCAGGGATGGTTTTGACGATCTCCCCTTTGATCGCTTCCTCTTCCCGGAGTGCGTCGAAACGTTTTTTCGCAACGATATAACCGTCCGATGTGAGTATATACTCCTCTTCGGGATTGAGCGAGATACCTACATTGGCAGGGAGTGTCCAGGGTGTCGTCGTCCAGATGACGACTGCGCCGTTGTCGATACCCAGTTTCTCTTTTGCCGCTGCGTCGAGTTCAAAAGCGACATAGATAGAGTAGTCCTCTTTCTCCTCATACTCCACTTCCGCCTCTGCCAGTGCCGTCTGTGCCGCCCACGACCAGTAGACCGGCTTGCTGCGCTCGATCAAAAGCCCTTTTTGCGCGATCTCGCACAATGCACGGAAAATATCCGCTTCAAAAGGGTACTTCATGGTAAGGTAAGGATTTTTCCAGTCCGCGACGACACCGAGTGACTTGAACTCCTCTTTCTGCACATCGACAAACTTCTGTGCATGTTCGCGGCAGAGTCTTCGGATGGTAGTGACTGGAAGCGATTTCTTCTTTTCTCCCAGTTTTTTCTCTACCTGCTGCTCGATCGGCAGACCGTGACAGTCCCAGCCGGGAGTGAAACGGACATCTTCCCCGCGGAAGTAGTGCGATTTGACTACAATATCCTTGAGAATCTTGTTCAACGCGTGTCCGATGTGGATGTTGCCGTTGGCGTACGGAGGTCCGTCATGCAGTGTGAAGGTTTTGGCACCTTTGTGTGCGGTGGTCATCTTTTGGTAGACATCTTTCTCTTCAAACCACTTTTGGTAGCGTTTTGGCTCGTTCTGAGGCAGGTTTCCACGCATGGGAAAGCCTGTTTTGGGGAGCAGGAGGGTATCTTTATAATCCATCTTGTTACAATCCTTACTTGTGTAAATTGCGCGGATTGTATCGAAAAAGCCCTTATAATGTATAATTCACCGATAAAAACCAGGAGAGACTTCATGAAAAATGCACTTGTCGTTTTAGAGTACGCTATGCAGTACAACCGCCCCTTTATATCGTATCTCAAAAGGGAGATCAAACAGCATGCAGGTGAGCTGGAGACGGTGCAGTTTATCAAAAAAGGGGATGACGACATCGTACTGGTACTCGAAGAGATGATAGCGCAGCATCAGAACCTCTTTGTTGTGAGTGCGGAGAACTTCTCTTTTACCGGAAAGATCATCGCCACCATCTGTCATGACGGGCTGGTACTCAAAGAGGGGATGCTCATACCCTTTAAAGCGGAGACCTATACCAAAAACAGTTATCTCATCAAAAAAGGTTCAACCGCTATCAATGTACTCAAAGTGGATATCGGCGCGAAACTGCCGCAGATTTTGATCCAAAGCCGCCGTGAGACAGTGGGTTTCTACCTGTTTGACACTGCATTGCAGAAAAAGATCGAAAGAGAGATCGGACAGCTTGAGATGGCGTATGAAAAAGTCATGATGATCCAGGGACTCTATTTTTACAGAGTGCAAGGGATACATATATCGCAGACAGAAGCGCTGACACACCTGCTGACGGTAAAATATGCCTCGGATGTACTGATAGGCGAAGATCTGTCGCAAATCATCTGTACGCGGCTTATCGAAGGAGGGCAGACGATCACGGCGGCGGAAAGCTGCACCGGAGGGATGCTTGCCGGCGAGATCGTCAAAAACAGCGGAGTCTCTGCCATCTTTGCCGGAAGTGTCGTGACCTATGCCAATGAGATCAAACAGAAACTCGTCGGTGTACGGGAAAGCACACTCAGACAGTATGGTGCTGTCAGCAGTGAGTGTGTCAGAGAGATGCTGACAGGCGTCATGCAGAAATTTCACGCAGATTTCTCTCTGGCGGTTAGCGGAGTCGCGGGACCGACCGGCGGAACCAGACAAAAACCGGTCGGAACGGTCTATGTCGGTGCAAAAAGCAGGGCAAAAGATATCAAAATCAAAAAACTTTCCCTAAAAGGAGACAGAACGTACATCCGCGAACAGTCGGTATTATGGGCTTTCAAGCTACTTGTAGAGAGTAATCGTGAATTTTTTTTCAAAAAAGTCGAAAAAACCCTTGACAAGTAAGAAAAAATTTTATATAATTTCACCTCACTTGCACAGCACAAGGGAGAAAAGGAACTTCTTTTTATCTAAAGAAGCCCTTCAAGCCACTGTCAGTCAAGTAAAGATGACCCGTTAGCTCAGCCGGTAGAGCATCTCCCTTTTAAGGAGGTGGCCGTTGGTTCGAATCCAACACGGGTCACCATTTCATTGTTTTTTTATAATTGATAAAGTCAATGAGGTTTTTACCGAAAGGTAGTTTATGACCCCATCGTCTAGTGGCCCAGGACCCCGCCCTTTCACGGCGGTAACAGGGGTTCAAATCCCCTTGGGGTCGCCATTTTCAGTTTGATTTGAGTCCTGGAAAGTCAAACTTCACCTTTCATATCTTTGAAAGGGTCGCTTAGCTCAGTTGGTAGAGCGCCACCCTTACAAGGTGGATGTCACAAGTTCGAGTCTTGTAGCGACCACCATCACATTTTATTGCGCGGCGGTAGTTTAGTTGGTTAGAATACCGGCCTGTCACGCCGGGGGTCGCGAGTTCGAGTCTCGTCCGCCGCGCCACTTTAAATTTAATCCCCTTAAAATCCCCAAATTATGGTTCTTCTGAAGTTACTTGTTCTATTCAGATCATCTAGGAGTCTGTCGGATTTATGTCTGACGAAATTAAATCCAACCGTAGGATCAGAGATTCAAAAGACCAGACCTTGCATAGTTGTCTCACCGGATGAGATGAATATGCTAAAAACCGTCATCATAGCACCTCTGACAAGCAAAGGTTTTGAATTTATATTTAGACCAAAAATTAACTTTCAGGAAAAAGATGGATTGATATTGCTTGACCAAATAAGAGCAGTTGATAAAAGTAGATTGGTTAAAAAAATAGGAACAATAGAAAAAGAGATGGCAAAAACAGTTTCAG
>QNZT01000130.1 GCA_003978455.1 Sulfurospirillum sp. | reverse complement strand
ACTTCTGAAAGCTTTGATCTCTCCCGAAATACTATCCTGTCTGAAGTGGATACCGTTCAGACCCGCCAGTTTCGCACCTTTGAAAACATCGGTATCTTCCGCATCCCACTCAGGGTTTGCCTCTTTGATCTTCATGAACTCATCGGTATCGATCAATACTTTTGTACCCGCCAGAATCGCCACGCCTGCATCGATGATACAGCCGTCTCCAAGAGGAATACCCGTAACCGAGTTGGCACCCAGCAGTGTATTTTTGCCTATGGTGATAGGGTTGCCGTCCGTGCCGCTGAGTACACCCAGGATACTTGCGCCGCCGCCGACATCACTGCCGCTTCCCACTACCGCAGAAGAGCTGATGCGACCTTCGACCATGACAGGACCGGTTGTACCGGCATTGAAGTTGATGTAACTCGCACCCGGCATAACAGTCGTTCCGGCGTGAAGCTGCGCACCCATACGCACTTTGGAGCTGTCGAGGATTCGGGTATTGTCCGCAGGGATGATATGCTGCAAAAAGCGCGGAAATTTATCGACACTGGTAATCTCCGGATACATACCATCCACTTTCAGTGCTATCTCGTTCTCTCTGAGCCAATCAAGTTCTATCGGCATATTGCCGCTCCATGCCACATTTTCGAGGATACCGAATGCTCCGTTGAGATTGACACCTCTCAATTCCGCTTTTCCGGTCGAGAGGGCATAGAGTTTCAGATAGACCGATTCGACAGACTCCGGTGCCTCATCGGCAAAGAGAAAAACCACTTTAAATGCATGGGCATCATCTACCATATCCGATGCATAGAGTTCGCTGATCGCTTTGATGACTTGTACATTTTTATGCGCACTTCCCGTCGCCTCTGCGACATACGGGGCAAAGAGTGCCATCGCATTGTCGATGAACGCTTTGGAGAGAGGTGCGACAAACTCACTCCCCTCTTTGGCTATTTCTGTACCGCTTGCTTCCAACGCTGCCATAAAAACTGCTGCGGAACCGTAGTTCTCTTTCCAGTTGATCACAGGATAGGTCGCCTGAAGGATCTTTTCACTGTTTTTCTGACCGCGATCTACCCGCGCGATACCGAACCCAAGCGGTTCACGATAGCTTTCACTGCTCTTGAAATCTTCCACAAACTTTACAAAATCTTCTGTCGATGCAATCGAATCAAATGCCATAAATTATCTCCTCCTGTTGTTGTTTCGGTTTCTGTTGCCGCGATCGTCGCCGTCACGTCTTCGTTTGTTGCGTCCCCGGTTGTTGTGACCGCGGTTGCGTCTTTTCGAGCCTCTTTTCTGCGCCTCTTCGTTTTCAAAACGGTGAAAGAGTTTTTCCACCTCTCCTGTTGTCATACCGATCTTGTCGGAACCGTCGATATCGTTCGCCTTATACATCAGTGAAGCGAGTTTCAAGGCGATATCTTCATCGACAAACTCTTTTTGCAACTCTTCGACAAAGGCTCTTGCCACATCGGAGATCTCCTGAGACGCCACTTTTTCTTTAAGCGCATCTTTCTGGCGCATCTGCACATCCGCGATCGTCGGGATCACTTTGGACTCCAGCTGGGAACCGACATTTTTCTGAATCTTTTTGAGTGAGTTAAACTCATGCGGTGTTACGATCGAGATAGCCACACCCTCTTTTCCTGCACGTCCCGTTCTGCCGATCCTGTGTACATAACTCTCGGAATCAAACGGGATGTGGTAGTTGAAGACGTGCGTCACGTTGCTGACATCGAGTCCGCGCGCCGCCACATCTGTCGCGATCAGTATCTCAAGCGCGTCGCGTTTAAAGGCTTTGATCACCTCTTCTCTCTGGCGCTGTTCCATATCGCCGTGCAACCCTTTTGCCATATAGCCTTTAGATGCGAGAAAGTTGCTGAGACGATCGACTTCTCTCTTGGTACGGCAAAAGACGATCGCTTTTTCAGGGTCTTTGAAGTCAAGCAGACGGATCAGCGCATCGTCACGCTCATTTTCCCTGACGACATAGTAGTTCTGTTTAATTTTGTCATTGGTGACATTGCTTTTGGTGATCGTAACAAACTCGGGTCTGTAGAGGATCGTTTTGGACAACTCTCTGATCGCCGGAGGCATCGTTGCGGAAAACATCAGTGTCTGGCGCGGTGCGTCGAAGTAGGTGAAAATCTCTTTGATATCATCCAGAAATCCCATGTCCAGCATCTCGTCCGCCTCATCGAGTACCAGAAACTTCGGTGAGATATTGATCTGTCCGCTGCTAAGCAGATCGAGAAATCTTCCCGGAGTCGCTACGATGATACCTGCATTGTTGATATGCTTGATCTGTCTGCTGTAGGAGCTTCCGCCGTAAACGGTCGCTGTATTGACACCGAGGTATTTTCCAAATCGGTAGAGTTCGTCGCTTACCTGTGTCGCAAGCTCTCTGGTCGGTACGATGACAACTGTCTCGACACTGCCGTCAAGTTCCATCATGTTGAGGATCGGCAGACCGAATGCCGCCGTTTTCCCTGTTCCGGTATGTGCCTGACCGACGATATCTTTTCCCTCAAGGATGATAGGGATCGCCTCTTCCTGTACCGGACTCGGCTCTTTAAATCCTGCATCGTCGATGGCACGTTGTAACTGGGGTTTAAAATTAAATTCTTTAAATGTCATATATCTTCTTTGTGTTTCATATGCTTGTTCAGGCATCGCCCAAAACTTCATCTTCTACATGGTCCCGTTATCGGATCACGTCATGCTGCTTTTGTTAGTCCCAAATAGCGTATAAAATAGTTTTGTTCCTCTAAAATACCTGAGTATCCCAGATCGTTTTTTTGGAGAAAAGCACCCGGAAGTGAAGCTGTATCTTAGAAGTTCGCGGATTATACCCAAATAAGACATAAAGTCTCTTGATAAACAGTTCCCATATGCTTATTTAAGCGCGGTTCATCTGCGAGTGAGCCCTCCGCTGAGGAGAACTTAGCGTTAGCGTAGCATCTGGGACTTTGTTCCAGATGCGTAACTCAGTGTCTGAAACTGTTGCTGTTGAGCAGATCTTTTAGACTCTGATGAACATCTTTACCCTCTAATATATGGTAAATTTCATTGGCAATCGGTGTATAGATGTGCTTTTTCTGGACTATCTTATAGACCGCTTCTGTGGTATAGACGCCCTCCGCCACTTCCCCCAGTGCATCGAGTATCTGCTGAAGCGGTTTGTGCTCTGCCAGTCCCAGTCCGACACGGTAGTTTCGTGAGAGCACACTTGTTGCCGTCAGGAAAAGATCTCCGGCACCGCTGAGCCCAAGAAAGGTATCTTTTTTGGCACCGTAGTATTCGCCGAAACGGGTCATCTCTACCAGACCGCGCGCGATCAGCGAAGCTCTGGCATTGTTGCCCAGATTCAACCCGTCGCAGATACCGCTGGCGATCGCGATGATATTTTTGTAGGCACCGCTCACTTCCGCACCGATCGTATCGTCGGAGATATAACTCTTCATGAAGTCCGGGAAAAAAGAGGCATACCTCTGTGCAAGCGTCTGGTTCTGCGAACTGACAACGATCGCCGTAGGGAGTGACTGCATCACTTCCGCGGCAAAAGAGGGACCGGAGACAAATGCGAGATTTTCCGCAGGGATAAACTCTTCGAAAACTTCATTTAGAAACTTTCCTGTCGTGATTTCTATCCCTTTGGATGCGACAAGAAACTTCTGCCCCCTGAAATCAAGCTTCTCTTCAAGCCAGGAGCGGGCATTTTGCGCGGAGATGGCAAAGACCAGATACTCCAGCTCCTGAATCTCCTCCATCGATACAAAATTGGGCAACGCTTTGGGATGCCTCGAACTGTACCACACTTCATGATTTTTGGAAAAAGCATACCCGAGTGCCTGTCCCCACTTTCCTGCTCCGACGACTCCTATCTTCATGAATACCCCATTGCCTTTTTAAATTTTTCGATATCCTCTTCCTTACCGATGACTACGATAATATCTCCCGCGCGTATCTTCTTGCGTACCTTGTAGGTATGGAAGAGAAATCTCCTGTGTCTGGTACCGCTCTCCATACCCAGTACCATCAGATCAAAGTCCGCTTCTATTTTTGCACCGTATAACGGCAGACCGATCAGGTAAGAGTTTTCCGGTACCGGCAACTCTGCGATTTTGATATTGGATCTGTGATAGAGTATCTCGTCCAGAACCTGATATACCACCGGCTTTTTGATCAGGCGGTAGATACGGTTGGCACCGACGGTGTACGGGTTGATGTTTTTGTTCGCTCCAGCGAGTATCATCTTCTTCTCTTCCGCCTCATCGGCACTCAGAGAGAGGATGTATAGGTTGGGGTCGAGATTTCGGGCACTGAGGGTGATAAAGAGGTTTTTATTGTAGTTGGCACTGACACAAAAGAGTGTTTTGACCCACTTCCCTATGCCGAATTTTACCAGTTCGTCATCCTGGTTGTAGTTGATCCAGTGTGCGTCATAGCCATCTTCGATCGCCATCTGTGTACGAGACTCTTCGGTTGTCAGTATGACAAACTCCCGCTCTTTCTCCTTCAGTATACGCGCGATCTCCATCGCACTTTTGGAGTAACCGAATATAATCGTGTCGATCATCTGATCTCCTCATGAAGATGACGTTTAAATGCGGTAATATCCTCAGTCGTACCGATGACGATGAGAATATCCTCCACAGTAACGGTAAAATCCTCTTTTCTGGGGTGAAAGTAGAATTTGTTGCGCTCACGCCCCCGAACGACACCAAGCAGTTTCAGGCGATACTTTTTGATCCCGATACGACGAAGATCCTTACCCGCAGCAGGCATCTCAGGCGTGATCTCGATCTCATCGATGACCGGTTCTATATACTCATGCAGTATCTCATCAATGGCACTGAATGCCACAGGCTGCCCCAGGTGCTCATACGCGGCGATCGCGGCAGATTCATAGGGAAAAACCACTTCGCGGGCACCCGCCAGAAGCAGTTTGCTGCGGGCATTTTTCTCAACGGCCCGCGAAAAGAGAAGGATATCTTCACTGATCGTCTTGACAGAGAGGATGATGGAGAGGTTAATCGCATCGTCATTGGTCAGTGCGACAAAATATTTGACACGCTCTTTCAATCGCATCTTTTTGAGCAGATCTATGTCACTGGCATCGGCTTGCAGTGCATAAAAACCATCTTTTTGTGCCTGGACACTTTCATGAATAAGAGGGTCGATAACCACCACCTTTTCACCTGCCAGACGCAGCTCGTCAGCCAGTACTTTACCCATTTTACCGTAACCGCAGATGACGATGAATGATTTCAGTTTGCTGATTTCGTAAAAGACCTGGTTGGTTTTCATCAGTTCCAGTTTCTCCGCCATCGCAGTCGTGATGATAGAGGTCATGAAAGAGATCGCCGTGACACCGCCGATGATGAGAAAGATCGTCACAAAACGCCCCTGCGGCGTCGTCGGAGAGATATCACCGAAACCGACTGTCGTGATCGTAACGACCGCCCAGTAGATCGCATCGTAAAAGTTGTGGATATTGGGATTTTCGCCGGTACCTTCAAAGATATAGATCACCGTAGAGGCAAAAAAGACCATAAAAGCAAAGAGAATGATCAGACTGAAAAATTCAAACCGTTTTTCGACAAATACACGCAGCAACCCGTTGATATTTTCGGTGTATCGAAAGACCTTGAAAAGCCTGAAAAGGAGTAGAAAACGCAGAAAACGAAGCGCTCTGTACGAAGGGAGAATAGCAAGCAGATCGACGATAGACATCGGTGAAATGATAAACTTTAGTTTGTTGATCAACGCCGGTTTTATAAGCTGCCAGATCGTCAGGTTGCTTTTGCGAAACTCCGCATTTTCCTGGGTATGGATGATATCCATATGGGCATCGCTCGCGACCCATAAACGTCCCAGCCACTCGATGGCAAAGATAAAAACAGCAAACGCCTCATAGTAGTAAACCCAGGCAGGAAGGTTGTTTTTGATCTCAAGGATCAAGATCATGATAGTGGACAAAACCAGAAATATCATGAAGTAATCGAAGTAACGTTTCTGCGGGGCGGAGGGATCGTTCAAAATCGTATTCAGACGCTGTTTGACCTCCTTGTATTTACGGGAACTCGCCAGTTGATAGGAGAGATAGAGAATACGCTCTTTTAAATGCATTAGGAGCTGAGTTTCTCTTTGAGCAGTTTATTGACCAAACCGGGGTTGGCGGTTCCTTTGCTTGCTTTCATGACCTGTCCGACAAAAAATCCGAACAGTTTCTCTTTGCCGCCTTTGTACTCAGCGACTTTATCTTCGTTATTGACCAGGATCTCATCGATCATCGCCAGCAGTGCACCCTCGTCGCTGACCTGTTTCAGACCCAGTTTTTCGATAACGGTATCGACCTCTTCATCATTTTCCATCAGATAGTCGAGTACCTCTTTGGCAGCTTTGCCGCTGATGGTACTATCTTCGATACGCTTGACGATGGCGGCAAGTTTGGGTGCATCGACAGGCGATTCGGTGAGGGACATACCCCCTTTGAGACGCCCCTGAAGTTCGACTGTGAGCCAGGTAACAGCATTTTTGGCACCGGTGCCCTCATCGATCATCGCCTCGAAATAGTGCGCCATATCGACCGAAGAGGTGATCACCGCGGCATCGTAGGCTTTGATCCCATACTCATCGATCAGACGCTGCTTCTTCTCATCCGGCAGTTCGGGAATCTTTTTCCCCTCTTCGATCATCTCGTCCGTCAGGACAACGGGAAGGAGATCCGGATCGGGAAAGTAGCGGTACTCTGCACTATCCTCTTTGCCGCGCATACTGCGTGTCTCTCCGGTATCGGGGTTGAAGAGTCTGGTCTCCTGATAAACCTCCTCATCATATACCCCGTCTTCCCAAGCGTCACACTGTCTCTCAAACTCATACTCGATCGCTTTTTGGATAAAACGAAAAGAGTTCATGTTCTTGATCTCGACACGGGTATAGAGTTTCTCATCGCCTTTGGGGCGGATGGAGATATTGACATCGCAGCGGAAAGAGCCCTCCTGCATATTGGCATCACTGATATCAAGATAGCGGACAATCGCATGCAGTTTTTTAAGGTAGAGTATCGCCTCTTCCGCACTGCGAATATCGGGGTCGCTGACGATCTCCAGCAGCGGCGTACCGGCGCGGTTCAGATCGACATGGCTCTCGTCGCCGTGGTGCATATTTTTCCCCGCATCCTCTTCGAGGTGTGCACGGGTTATACCGATACGTTTGGAGCTGCCGTCTTTAAAATCGACATAGAGTTCCCCGGCTTCGACAATCGGAATCTCGAACTGGCTGATCTGGTACCCTTTGGGAAGGTCGGGATAGAAGTAGTTTTTACGGTTGAAGATCGATTTTTTGTGTACGGTGGCATTGACCGCGTGCCCGAAGCTGATCGCTTTTTTGACCGCTTCGACGTTGAGTACAGGAAGTGCGCCCGGCAGTGCGAGACAGACCGGGCAGACGTTTGTGTTGGGCGCTTCACCGAACGATGTAGGGCAAGAGCAGAAAATCTTCGTTTTTGTATTGAGCTGAATATGTACTTCCAGACCGATCACCATTTCAAACATAGTTGCGTAACCTTTAGTGTAAAATTATATCTATTTTACAATGATTTCGCTTACTGGCTGATGACGCAGTTTTTGCCGCTGTTTTTCGCCTTGTATAGTTTGGTATCGACATCGTGCAGGAAGATTTCGGGACTCTGCTTTTTGTTGTACTCGGAGACGCCGAAACTACAGGTGAACGACGGGAATCCCTCGTTGCGGATGGCTGCCACTTTTTTACGCAGTTTCTCGGCGATTTTTTCCCCTGTCACCAGTTTGGTGTGCGGCAGAATAATCGCAAACTCTTCACCGCCCCATCTGGCAACGGCATCACTTTTACGCACACTCTCGCGCAGCGTTTCCGCCAGTGTCATAAGTACCTTGTCTCCGACGGGATGCCCGTAAGTATCGTTGATCTTTTTAAAGTTGTCCACATCGAGCATAATCATACAAAAAGCGTTGTTATATCGTTTGGAGAGTTCTATCTGCTGTTTGAGTATCGTCTCGAACTTGAGACGGTTTGCCACTTTCGTCAGCGGATCGGTCGTCGCATCGATGATGAGGTTGCGCCGTTCAAACTCGATCGTACTGATATCGGTCAGGGTGATGACAACACGGTAGATACCGTATTTACTGCTCATCTTCGCATCGACACTGAAGATGTGCGGTTCATCGTTTTTGTAGATCATCACTTTATGCTCTTTGAGTGGATTGCGCAGCAGGTACGTCACCCAGTTACTGCTCCCCATACCGGGATGGCTGTACTCCTCATCTTCATCGGAAAAAAACTCGGAGATACAGGTGTGGTTTGCGGTAAACTGCTCCAGTGAGTCGATATTGAAAAACTCCAGAAAGGAACGGTTCACGTTGATGATCTTGTCATGTGTCCGGGTGATGATAAGGCTCTTTTGCGCATCGATAATCGTCTGAAGCTGTGTTTCGTTGAAAGTGATCTTTTCGATCAGCGGATTGATCAGCGTACAGAGGTGGCGAAACTCTTCAAAGTGAAACCGTTTGGGATCCATCGGCTCCTTTTTCTCCAGTGCATTGTAGAACTCCTGCTGAAAACGGTTGAAATTTCGTTTAAGTTGTATCGATATCAGTTTGGCGGAGATGCCGATCAACCCCAGCCCGAAGATGACGATAATAAACATCTGCGGTGCGGGGATATACTTGATATAGTTCAAAAATGTATCGTAATGCACACCATCCGTCGAGTGAAAGGCATTGAGATTTTGCAATAGCCAGATAAGTCCGGTAAATACGATAAACAAAACGATCATGATAGAGATGCCGATCATGACCGTACCCGATAGTGTTCTTGCTTTTTTTAACATGGAGAAACCTATTTAGTTAAATATATTAAATTTATTATACACAAAGTTTAATATAATTAATTAATACTTTTTAAACAAAATAGCGTATCGAGGCAAATCCATCCACTTGAGACGCTTTGAGCAGCGCAATATGATCTTTTGAAACGATACCGCCCAAAGCAAAAACGGAAATATCGTTTACTTCATGAAGAATATTTTCAAGAAAATCCAAACCTTTTGGCAAACCTTTCCCCGGAGAGTCGAAAATCGGACTCACGGTGATCGCGTCGGCGCCCAGTCGCTGCGCCATTTTGGCTTCGTCGAGAGAGTGTGTGCTGATAAAGACCCTCAACCCATACGACTTTGCGACTGCGATCTCATCGAATTGCGTCGAAGTGAGATGCACCCCGTCAAAGCCAAGTGAATGTGCCAGTGCGACGGAACGGTTGATCAAAAGGAGTCCGGTCCCCTCTTCTCTGCCAAGCTCCAGAAACGCTTCTGCATAGGGGCGGATGTCGCTATGCACTTTGTCGCGAAAAGAGGCGACATCGGGGTGATGTTTCCCGAAAGCAGTTTTCAGATAGTGTCGGAGGGAAGGGAGATCGTGATAGTAGGCAGGGTCAGTGATCAGATAACTTTTCATCTGATGGTTGCGATGGCTGGCTTGTGTTGAGTCTCTCCAGAAGATAAACCATCCGTTTCATGAGCTTAGTATGCTCTTTCTTCTCACGGTAGATCTCGAGTTTGAGATTTGCCATCTCGAAAAAGATCACCAGAAACAGACCGATACTCGCACCGAAAAAGCCTCCGATCAGTGCGATAATCAATCCAAACGGATAAAAGAGTGTAAAGAAAAGATAGGCCCCGATGATGACGGCGCCCCATGAGGCGCCCTGCATAAAACTGAGTATCTTTTCGTAATTTTTATGCATCAGTACAGTTCTACAGTGATTCTTCGTGCAGGCTTACGGCACCGGCAAGATAGACATACGTCAAAATCATAAAAATAAAAGCCTGAAGCAGTGCAGAGAATGTCAGCAGTGCAAACGGCGCCAGCGGAGCCACGAACGGTGCCAGCATCAAAATAACCGCGAGAAAGAGATCATCACCCTTGATATTTCCGAAGAGACGGAAAGAGAGTGAGATGATACGTGAAAGGTGTGAAACGATCTCGATTGGAAACATCAGCGGTGCCAGCCACGGCTCAGGTCCCATGAAGTGTTTGAAGTAGGAGATCACACCGTTTTTTCTGATACCCTCAAAGTTGTAGTACAAAAAGACAAGCAGTGCCAGTGCGAGCGTAAAGTTGATGTTCCCGGTAGGTGACTCAAAACCGGGAATGATACCGATAACGTTGGCAACCAGTACCACAAGACCGATCGTCGCAACAAGCGGAAGATATTTTCTGGCATTTTTCTCTCCGATGACATCTTTTCCCATTGCAAGCACACCCTCAAGATAAGCTTCTGCGACATTTTGTGCGCCTCTTGGAACCACTTGCAACGCCCCTGTTGCTGATTTGGCAAACCAGATAACAAGCGCCGCAACCAGTAAGCTGTGCGCAACGATGAGATAATTATGATTGTGTGAGATTACACCCAGGAAAGTAAAAACTTCATTCACGAAAAGTCCTTTAATCAGAAGATAATTTGCGAGATTTTACATAAAATTCATTTAAGATCAGCTAAAAGTTATTGAGTTTACGCTTTTGGAACAGAGTCCCAAAAGCTACGCTAACGCTATGTTCTCTTCAGCAGAGGGCTCGCGCGCAGATGAACCGCGCTTAAATTTTTATTGAGTTTACACTTTTAAACGCCGCTCCTGCCCGATGCGGTAAAGCGCAAAGTCATATTTGACCGGATCCTCAGCATCAAACGCTTTCAGTCTCTGTGTCAGTTCGAAAACCGCTTTGAGATCGTAGCTTTTTCGTTTTAGGAGCCCGAGATTCCGGGATACATGAAATGTATGTGTATCCAGCGGCATCAGCAAATCCGCTTTAGATACCTCCTGCCAGAGTCCCATATCGAGGTGGTCTTTGCGTACCATCCAGCGCATGAACATATTCCAGCGTTTGTAGACAGAAGTAACGCCTTTCCTATACGGCATCCCCAGCAAAAAGCGATATCCCCTGCTTTCATGAGGATAGTAACTATATAAAGCGGTGATCAGGGAAGAGATACCATCGAGTACTGCGTGTCGGCGGTCGTATCCTTCATGAAAAAGCGCTTCGAGAGTCGTCTCCATCTGCAGCCGCCGCAGCGCGATAAAAAGTGCGACCACATCTTTACCCTTTTGAAAACGGTAGTAATGGCTCTGCAACTCCTTTCGGATCACCCTTTCCTCACATCGGAGCAGGGAAAAATCGAGTGACTCCAGAAATCGGACGATCAATCCGGCATTGCCGTAGGCGAAAAGCGCACAGATCAGTGCGACGGAGGGGTCGCGGTATCTTTGTGCGACCAGCAGCGGATCGGGTTTTAGGGCGGAGAGTTCATGAAGTGTATCTCTTTTGGCAGCTTCTCTCTCCAGCAGCGCAAAAAGCGCCTCTTCAGACAGTGGTGACACAGATCAGAGCACACGCTCTTTCTGGTTGGTCTTGCTCTGCAGATAGTCGGAGATATTGACAAGTGCATAGATCACCAGAAAGATCATCAGACCAGGAAAGAAGCTGAGCCACCAGGCGATATCGACCACCCCTTTCCCCTCACTCAGGATACTTCCCCAGCTGATCTGCGGCGGCATGATGCCGATCCCCAGAAAACTGAGCCCGCTCTCCGCCAGAATCGCCCCGCCGACACCAAATGTAAAAGAGATAAAGAAGATCGGTGCCAGCAGCGGTGTAAAGTATTTGAGGATGATCTTGAGACGGTTCACCCCCGCAGCTTTGAGCACTTTGATATAAGGCTTGTTCGAGATGGCAAAACTCTCACTGCGGATCAGCCGCGCCATGCCCATCCAGCCTGTCACGGAGATAATAAAAACCAGTACCCAGACAGAGGCGCTCATATAGCTGATCAGCGCCAGCAGCAGGAAAAAAGTGGGAAAGGTCAAAAAGAGATCGATCATGATGACGATCAGTTTGTCGGTTTTGCCTTTGAAAAAACCGCTGCTCACACCGATGATCAACCCCAGCAGACTGGCGATGACGGCAGAGCCCACACCGATGCTCAGCGACACTTTGCCACCCTCCATCACCCTCGCCAGCAGATCCCTCCCCAAACGGTCGGTCCCGAAAGGATGCTGCGCAGAGGGCGGCAGCAAAATGGCATCTTTATGCAGCAGATAGGGAGAGTGGGTGTAAAAATCGGTACCGAAAAAGGAGAGCAGCACCAGCGCCACCAGCAGAGCGATACTGATATAGGGTATCTTCATAATCAGACCAGCTCCTGCACCAAAACCGCGATCCAGCACCCCAGATGCAGCAACACTGCGAAAAGCACCGCTGCCGCGCCCATATCTTTGGCATTTTTCGCCAGCGGATGTATCTCCTGCGTCGCCAGATCGACGACATTTTCTATCGCCGAGTTTAAAAGCTCCACAATCGGGATCAGCACCATCGTCACGATCAGAACCATCTTCCCGTAAAAAGAGAGCGGCAACCATATAATAGCCGCGAACAGAAAAACTCCGAAAAAGAGCTCCAGTTTGAAAGAGGTCTCCATTCTGAAAGCGGCGATCACCCCCTCGATGGCATAAAAAGCGTTTTTAAAAATCGAATATCCGGGCTGGTTGCGCATATCTTACAATCCTGTCAGTTTCATTTTTTCATAATATTAGCAAAATCTTTGTCTAAAAACGCTTTTTATACTTTTTGGGCATTGATCCGCATCAATTAAGAGTTATTTTATCTTAATAGGCTATAATTTTAGTTCAATTAAAAAATATTATATTTTAAAGGATAAATATGGCAACTGTAAAGTTAAAAGGCAACGAGGTAAAAATCGGCGGTAAAGGTGAAGTAAACGTAGGTGACAAAGCACCGGAAGTAACAGTAACAAACTCTGAAGGACTTGCAGACAAAACAGTCGGCGGTGCGCAGGATAAAGTGCAACTTCTCGTAGTCGTTCCTTCACTCGACACACCCGTATGCGCGGCAGAGACAAGAAAGTTCAACGAAGAAGCGGCGAAAATCGAAGGTGTTGATACAACAGTCATCTCTATGGACTTGCCTTTTGCGGCAGGCAGATTCTGTTCCGCAGAGGGAATCGAAAACCTGACAGTAGCGTCTGACTTCAGAAACAAAGACTTCGCAAACACATACGGTGTACTGATCGAAGAGGGACCACTTGCAGGTGTCACATGCAGAGCGATTTTCGTGATCGACAAAGACGGAAAAGTTACATATAAACAAATCGTACCTGAGATCACAGAAGAGCCTGAGTACGCAGAAGCGATCGAAGCTGCTAAAAAAGCGGCAGCGTAAGTTTTACGCTCTTCCCTTCGGGGAAGGGTTAAAATCATCTCTTTACCACCAGTTCAACTTTTTCTTAGTCACCCTTTCTCCCTTTTTTCTAACCTTTTTTACACTACAATCACTTCATGACAACATTTGTAACCGCACTTCATGCCGAAGCAGCACCTATCATCGAAAAGTACCGCCTCACCCGGCAGGAAAATCCCTTTTTCCCGCTTTACAGCAGTGAAAAGATCACCCTGATCGTCAGCGGTATGACACCGCTTCAAAGCGCCATCGCCACCACATATCTACTCACGACTTTAAAAAGCGTTCCAGACACCATAGCCAATCTCGGCATCTGCGCCTCCACAAGGCAAAACGATCCCATCGGTACTTGTTACGCCATCCGTAAAATCACCGACACGATGACACAGAAAGTCTACCACCTGCCCAAAATAGAGAGTAGCCTCCCGCAAACCTCCATCGCCACCTACCCCGTTCCACAGCAGACCAAAGCACATAAACACCATCTCCTCGATATGGAAAGCAGTGGATTCTACACCGCCGCCAGGAGATTTCTGCCGCCGGAAAAGATCCGGCTTTTTAAAGTTGTATCGGATTACGGGAATATGGAAGTGCCTGATACTCAGTTTGTGAGGGAGATCATTCAGAAAAATCTCTCTTCCTTAGAGAAAGAGCTCTCTATTTAAATCCTTTTTTGTAAAAGAGATCTACCGCTTGTGACTCCTGACCAACCTCCACATCGAGTTCAAGATGCTTGCCCAGTTTGCGTTCCACAATCACGCTGCTCTCCATCGACTTGTTCTGGTAGTAGATGATCGTCTTTTTGTTCACTTTCTTACCCGCTTTGATGTCGATACCGCCCAACTGGTTGCGTACCAGGTCGAGGCGGTCGAGTTTGAGTTCCCGGGCGAGGTCTTTGGCGATGGCGCGTCCGAAGATCTTTTCGGCGGCACTGGCGGCGGAGCTCTGCGCCCCGTCACTTTCACTCACCGCAAAACCGAAGAGCAGATAGGAGAAGATATCTTTTTTACTCATCATCGGTTTGGACTTGAACTGTAGTTTTGGTTTGCGTTTGTCGCCGAGGATATCGATGTAGATGATTACGTCTTCGATCGGGTACTCGATATGGAGATCGAGGTGGGGATTGATCTCTTCGAGTCCCCTGAAAGCGATCGCCCCCTCTTTGATCTGAAAACGTTTGTCCCCCAGGTCATACTCCCCTTCGAGGATGTTGATCTTGCCCAGCAGCTTCACTTTCGAACCGAAATCTTTCCGCACTTCGATATCGGGTTTGAGGACGATCGTCCCCGCTTCCACTTTGTACTCGATCTCGTCGCGGCTTTTGATATGCAGGTCGAGGAAGAAGTTTTTGATGAAACTGTTGTCCGCCGCAGCCTTTCTTCCTGACTTTTTGATGATGATGATATCGGGATCTTGCGAAACATCGAGCACACGCGACTCGTAGGTGATAACGGTATCCGAGAGGAGTATATCTCCCGAAACCGCCGTCTGCTCCCCGCTTTTGTAGAAGTCGATATTTGTCGTCAGTCGGGTTTCCCCGTACCCTTTCACCCCAATATAGAGTCTGTCGGTTTTGAGCTTTCCACCGAGCACGCCGTTCTTCTCTTCGGCTTTGAGACTCAGGAAATCCTTCAGTACGAAATCGACCTGCATCGCACCCTTTTTCAGGATGACAAACGCGGGATGTGCCAGATGGACGGTGCGGTTCATCTTTTTGGGTTTGAATCCTTTTAGCTGAAAGTCAAATATCGGTATGTCGATGCGCTCGGGCTGATAGTATGCCACTACATTTACCTGCTCCAGCCGTCCGTCGGGAAAGATGATTTTGGGCGAATGAAGCCGGATTTTGATACGCTCTTTGCCCGCTGTTTTTGCCGTGAGACTGAGCGCACCGTCCACTTTGGGAATCGGCGCTATCGGATAGAGTTTGTCCACTTCATGAAGCAGCTTTTTCAAAGAGGGGATATCGACCTTCGCGTCTGCATCAAGGGGCTTTTGCCTGAACGATATATCCGCATTGATCGCCCTGTTTTTGAGGTGTGCGATGATAGTACCGTCTTTTGACGTTGCATCCAGCTTCATGAGAAACCCTTTTGCCCGCAACTCCAGCGGCGTAAGGGTAAACTCTTCTCCATCCATCTGAAATCTGAAACGGTTGGTTCGGATATCCCTGCCGGAGATATGAAGCCTTTTGAGTTGCATCGAAACATCGGCTTTTTGTTCATGAAGTGTATAATAGCCTTTGGCATCGAGCGCGGCGTAACTTTTTTGAAACTTCGGCGGGAGGGTGAGATAGAGCTTGTCGAGGTAGAGTTTCTGACTCAGGAGTGAGAAGTCGAAACGGTCAAAGTCACTGCTTTTGACAACTGCTTTGAGCTTTTTGGAGTGGAGATTTGCATCGAGATTTTTCAAGCTGCCGTTGAGATCGAGCGATATAACACCCAGTTGCGTCAGATTGACGTCAAAAAGCGGCTCTCTCTGACGGAGTTTCACAGCGGTGTTGTAGCGCAGTGTACCGTTGATGTCGTCGGTATCTACCATCGCCCTGCCCCGCAATGTGAGATCGCCGTAGGTCGATTTTACCGCTATATCGAGATCGCTATTGAGCATATGCTCTCTCAGATCGTAGTGCAACTTTGTATCTTTGATATCGGATGTAAAACGGTAGCGATCCACCCGTGCTTTGCCGCTCAAGTTGAGTGTCGCATCGACTGCTTTGGCATCGCCGTGAAGCACCACTCTCAGCGGAGAGAGGTTTTTGAAATCGACTTTTGCGGTTTTGAGGTGCTTTTTGAGATAGGCATCCTCTGCCTTCAACGTAGCGGTCGCGCTGTATCGCAGAGAGCTATTGATATCGGTGAGCGTCACAGAACTGTTTGCATCGAGTCTGAGTGCGGCGGCATTGGAGAGGATGTCACCCAGCAGCGTCGCGTGCAGTTTCTGTGTGTCGGTCTGCAAGGTGATATCCGAAAGCAGTTTTCGCGTCGTGATGGTCAGATCGTCCGCACGCAGTGCCAGCGGATCACTCTGGATCGTGGCGTGTACCCTTTTCCCCTCCGTTACAGCACGGATATGGAGTTGCGGGATCTTTTGTAGCGTGATATTCTGATCGGCAAGCAGATCGTTCAGGAAGGCTCTTTTGGGCAGGAGGTCACTTGTGAGGTTGAGCGTCAGCCTCTTTGCAGGTGCATTGAGATCCGTCTCTGTATCAAAAGTGAGGTTCAGATCCGCCGCATTGGAGAAGATCTCTCCATCGCCCGATGCTACCAGATGAGAACTGACCAGATCGTATTGCGCCTTCAGATCAAGATACTGCGGCGAAACTGTGTATGTGTCATATTTGATCAGCCCCTCTTTGAGATCCATTTTGGCATCGACTTGTTGCATCGTGCCGTTTGCATCGATGTGTATTATGGAGGGTTTCATGAAGCTAAGACGCTCTTCATGTAAAAAGTCGGCGAGTTTCGGTTTCGCACCCCTCAGGTCACCGTCGAGCCGGTACGTCAGTGTGTCGTTGAGATCATCAAAATCCATGGCACTCGTCAGATGCAAGTCATAGTCGGCGGGATCACCGGTACCCTGAAGCGTAGCATCGACATCAAATTCGTTTTGGCTAAAGTCGTACCTTCCCTTCATGTGCAGCAACTCGGGAGAGAATGCAAGCGTCGCATAGTGGAGTTGCGCTTCATGAAGTGTCACGTCAAATGCCGTCCCGGAGAAGTCTCCGTCCACTTTCGCCACAATATGAGGCGCCCGGTCGATCGTCATATTGAGATCTTGCACAAACTGCTGTAGATATGTCTCGGTCGGATCAAATAGAATATCACCGCGGTAGTGGCTCTTCTCGACAACGATATCAGCCTCCCCCGCTCCGATATTGCTCTCAAGGGAGAGGTTGATTTTGCCGTCTATCTTTTTGTCCATATCGTACGCGAAATCTGTAGCATGAAGTTTGAGATTTTTGACTTCATATTCATGATAACGGGTATCGTGCAGTGAGATATCGAGATCATCCACCAAAATCTTTTTGAGCATACTGCTCTTTTGGGTGGTCTCGTTTGTCTCACTGCTGTCGCCATCGAGCAGGGAGGTCAGAAAATCTTGATCGATCTGGATATTGTTTGCATGAAGTTTCTCTATATGCAAGATACCATCGCTAAGCAGAGGATAATCGACTTTGAGAGTAAGATCCGCTTTGACTTTATCGTCGTAATTGACCCCTTTGAGGGAAAAACCGCTTAAGATATCTCCTGAAAGCGATTTGTACCGCAGAGGAAGACCCGTCTGTGATATCGCCGTTTTGACAGTAGTGTCAAGCACGTGCTGATTGCCCAGCACAAGCCACAAAGCCCCTGCAAGCAGCAGCAAAAGTGCGACAACGGCGATGAGAAGATACTTCAAGACTCTCAAAAGACCTGTCCTATGCTGATATGAAACTCAAAACCGCTCTCTTTGCGCGGAAATCCGAAATCGACACGAAGCGGACCGATCGGAGTGACATAGCGAATCCCGACCCCCACACTCTCATAAAACGGATCGCTGAAACGGTGCGGTTTGAGTGAAAGCATCGATGTATCGTAAAAGAGCGCCACCCAAAATTTGTCAAAAAAGAGCTGCTCCCGGTACTCCGCCATAAAATCGACCAGCGACACACCGCCCAGCGGTACGCCTCCGCGAATCTTCGTCCCTACCTCTCTATAAGCATACCCGCGGTTGGTGATCGATCCTCCGGTATAAAAACGCTTGAACAGCGGTACGTCCGAGTTGATAGAACCGATCCGTGTTTTAAACGCCACAATCCGCTTTTGGGAAAAAGAGTGGATATAGCGCATCTCCAGCAGTGCCTTGAGATACTCCAGATCGGAACCGAGCAGTTTGGAAGCTTTTTCGAGATAGAGCGACACATAGTACCCCTTTGTGGCATCGATCATCGAGTCCCGTTTGTCCACCAGCACACGGTAGAAAAAGGAGTTGATAAAGTAGTTCCCCTCTTCGTTGGAGTACTCCGGAATCTTCGGTTTGACCGTACTCTTTTCCGTCAAAATACCGAAGTAATGCTCCAGCCCGACAAACCGTTTTCCAAGCGTGAAACGGTTCTCCCAGACACGTTCTGTAAAGGCGTCATAGCTGTGGTAGTAGTACTTTACCCTGTCTTCGAGGGTAATCTTGCCGAAATAGGGAAGGATGATCCTCGGATCATAGTAGGTCAAAAAGGTATCGTACCCCTTTTCGTTTATCTGGATACCGGTGTCAAGCACCTTCAGGTTGCCGAAAAAGTTTTTGTCCGTCCAGCGGATACCCCCGCGGGCACCCTCGTCCGTGTCGTAACCGATATTGGTCTTGATAAACTTCGTCTCACCGACTTTCAACCCGATATCCACCGGCACCACAGAACCATTCAGATCCAGCTTCGGCTCCACCGCGATATAGTCGTATATACCGTATTCGTAGATATTGTCATAGGTCTCTTCCAGTTTTCGTATGTCAAAGGGCTTCCCCTTTTTGTAGGTGATCGCCTCTTCGATGATCTCCTTTTTGACATCACCCTGCCCCGAGATCGACGTATCACCAAACGTACAGCTCATATTATCATCGATATGGTAATCAAGATCGACCCTGTAACTGTCCAGGTGGACATACGCCTTTGCGTCAAAACTATATTTCGGGTGAGCATTTTCGAGCATATAGCGCTCTATCTTCTCCTTGGAATCCTTGAACTTGTCGGTACGGAAGATATCCCCTTTTTTGAAGATCACCAGTTTGCGGTACTGCGTATCGGGAGCCACTTTGATGGAAGCGACTCTGATCGGCTCTTTTTTGTCGATATCGATGATGATTTTATCTTTTTCGATTTTGTAAGTTATGACTGCACGGTAATAGCCCAGAGAATCGTAGTAGAGTTTTAAATGCTTGATGTATGTCTCGATCTCGGTATCGTCAAAAAGAGGATCTTTCCGCCAGAAAGCGTAAAAGGGAGGATACGGCTTGCCGATGACACTGTAAAGCTTGTCGGAAGCAAGCTCACCCAGCGTAGAGACACCCGAGCCCCTGAACTCCAGCGTCTCAAATACTTTTGCCCCGGCAACCGTTGCACAAAGCAGTAAGATCAGTAAAATAAATATATGCTTTCGATGCTGCAAACAGAAACCCTATTAAAATACTTTATAATATCTTAACAAAATTTCACTATATTTCATATAAATTTTTAAAGTTCGTGAAAGAACTACTTCTGGATAAACTTCCCGCACCCCTTCTCTTTCGTTCCGCCGAATGTTTTGACTTCCACAGCCGTACCGTTTCTGGCTATCTCGTTTCTTTTACATTCATCTTTTTTGATGCACTCCTGGTTGTTGCAACCTACATTTTCAGGTACTTTTGCCATTATGACTCCTTGTGATTTTTGGAGTGATTATAGCGAAAATGGGTAAATTTACGCCATAAATCAAAAAGCCTGTACGCGCGGGAAAGTTGCGTTGTTTTACTAACTAACTGGTCGAAAGCTCTTTTTGCAAAATCATCTTTATGAGAGATTGGTAAGGTACATCCATAGCATTGGCTTTGACTTTTAACCGCTCCAGCATATCAGCAGGAAGTCGCAAAGAGATTGATTTGGTGCTTTTCTTCAAATTTGGCAAGGTGACAGACTTTGCATTTTTCCACTCCATAAATTCACTGGAATCGTGTTTCTCCCAAAATATTCTCTCTTCCATCTCACTGCTGAAATCAGGTATCAGGGAAGATCACTACGGATGACCCCCCCCCTTCGGAGCAAGTCTGACTGAAAACAAGGGGGGGTCATCCGCAACATTATCGGACCCCCAAAATACCAGTTTTACCCTTAGTAACACTAAAATAGGAGTAAAATCACATATGGGGCTGTGTCCATCGGCACAGATCTTTTCAATAGATATCGGGTAGATTTCGTGTACATCTAAATTTACCTTCAGATTTGCT
>QNZT01000173.1 GCA_003978455.1 Sulfurospirillum sp. | reverse complement strand
CAACCCGCTCCGCGCCGCCGCCGTTGAGCAGGGGCAGAAAGAAGAGGATGCGTTTTTTTCTATTTTGGGAAGACTTCATGAATCAGACAGGCTCATAATAGATATATTTTTTGTCGAAATTTTTTCTGCTGGCATATTTGTTTTTGACAGAGTTGAGTACGATGCCGTAGTGTTCGATATGCATCTTTTTGATTAACGCCTCCAGTTCTTTCAGGTATCGTAGTTCTGTGAAACCTGATTTTACAACAAAAAGGGTGATATCTACATATTTGATCAACACCATCGCATCTGCCGCATAGTTTACCGGCGGGGTATCGATGATGATATAGTCGTATCTTTTGCGCAGCTCTTCGAGAACCTCTTTCATGCGATGTGACGCAAGCAGCTCCGCGGGGTTTGGCGGGATTCTGCCGGAAGTGATGATGTTGAGGTTCGGGTAGACTTCATGTTGCCAGATGACATCCTTGAGGTCTGCTTTCCCCGCCAGTACATCGCTGATGCCGATCTTGTTGGAGAGTTTAAATTTGTAGTGCATCTCCGGACGGCGCATATCGAGTGAAAGCAGAATGGTGCGTTTTTCACTCATCCCGATTACAGCGGCAAGGTTTGCCGCCACAACGGTTTTGCCTTCGTTGGGTACGGAAGATGTGACCATCACTACTTTACTTTTTTGCGGTGTGGTGGTGTATTCGAGATTGACACGAATACGCCGGAATGCTTCACTCGCTACGGAGCGTGGATTTGTCAGGACATAGACAGAGTTGTATAGTTTCTGATCTTCGATGTAGGGTATCTCTCCGAAAACCGGAAGATGGCTCTGCTTTTCTATATCTTTGATAGAGTAGATCTTGTGATCACGGCGAAAATAAGCCAGCAGCATCGAGAGGACAAGTCCGAAAAAGAGTGCCGTCATCAAGACAATCTTTTTGTTCGGTTTGACCGGTGTAAGCGGCAGATCCGGGTAGTCGAGTATGCGGACATCGGAAGATTTGGCTGATTTGACGAGGCTCAGTTCCGACTGCTTTTGCAGTAGATAGTAGTAGAGCCGCTCGTTGATACTGTTGATCCTTTCCAGATTGACGAGATCCTGTTCCCGTTCCGGCAATACCTGGATTTTAGATTTTTGTGCAGTGATCATACGGTGCAGTTCGCTTTTACGTTTGCGCAGGATATCTTCGATCCCTTTAGTGACATTTTTGAGTGATCGTTTCAGTTTACGGATTTGGCTTGAAACGGCTATCACGTCCGGATGTCGGTAGGTGAGTGTTTGCAGCAGACCACTCTTTTGTACCTCTAGTCTCTCTAGCTCATTGATGATATCCCCTAGTACAGGGTAGCGGTCACTGTAGCCGCCGATAGCACTGTATTTACCGCGATCGAGCTCTCTTTTGAGGATGGAAAAAGATTTGTAGTCAAGTTCCACTTCACCGTACTGGGTTTCGAGGTTGATGATACGCTCCATAACCTCTCTTGTTTTGGTATCGATGTCGATGATGTCATTTTGTTCTTTGTATCGTTTGAGTTTGTCGGCGGATTTTTGAAACTCTTTTTGGATCTCTCCCAGTTTTTGATTGAGAAAGTAGAGTGTTGCGGAGGCGTCTTCGGACTTTTTCTCCATGTTTTGGTGAATATAATCTTTGGCAAGAAAAGCAAGGAAATCTTTGAGTCTTCTTGGATGCACATCTTGATAGATCACTTCGATAACGGTCGAGCGCAGGGAAGCGGGTTTGATGTTCATTCTTTTTCGCACCTCTTCAATCTGATCCGGTTTATATTTGACAGCAAAAGCATACGTATCAGAAGGTCTTGCGTGAAGATTTTCAATAATAAAGGAGAACTGTCTTGTCTCTATCTTCTCTCCATAGTGGTATATTCCGTTAAAGTAGTAGGTATTACCTACACCGAGCAGTGTTTTGATTTTGTCGGTGAGAGATTGTGCCGTTTCGATGTAAAAACGGTTTGATTCCAAAGGTTTAACGATAAATTTTTGATTGTAAAATCGTGGATCTTTGATACGTACATGATGAATATGAATAGGTCGTTCTTTATAGTATTGCGTTTCAGGTTGGTGATTTTCATTATAAATTTTGACATTATCATAGGTTTCATCGATCACTTTGGAGAGGAGAAAGTCGGATTTGAGTACATCCATCTCCGTCTCAATCGCTGCTGCGACAGGTTGCTGGATAGAGGCTAAAAGGTCATTGGCATCCTGAATGCCTCTGTGTTGGTCGTCAAGGTCGATCTCCAGACTGACGTGTGACTGGTAAACAGGGGTTACAGAGCGTATGTATAGCCACCCTAGCAACAGTGATACAAACAGTATAAAAAGTGTCACGAAGATATTTTTTCTTTTGAACATATCAAAGAGAGAAGCAAATGATATAGTATCTTCGTTGGTAGTCTGTTGCTCTTTGTATTTCATGATCTGGTTTACCTTCTGATTATTGTACTTTTTTTCTAATACGTGGAAAATCGACAGTTATCATTTTTTCTTTACTTTTCTCAGAGGTGATGCGTGACAACATTAACAATACAGCGATTGTGACGAACAGAATAAAAGAGTCAAAGAGTGCATTTCTCGGTGATCCGCGAAATACAAAATAGCCGTAGGTAAATGAGATCATATAGATAAAAACGATCGAGGCATTATACTGCCGGTAAAGTGTTTTAAAAAGCTCCAGAAGTATCCTGCCGAGCAGTCCGTAAAAAAACATACCGATAAAGACACCGACAGCGTGGAGGGAATAGGCGAAAAGTGCCAGGATACCTGGAAGGACGATAGATATTTTCTCTCCGTAGTTCATTTCAGTATTGAGAACCATCACAAACTGCGGATCTTCGATGCCGAACATTTTGTTGGGAAGCAGAGCCACAATCGCTTGCAGGAAATCGACAAAATAACGAAAACCAAGCTGTTCACCTACAAGTGCCAGACTCGTTTCCAAAGAGATGATAGGGTGGGCAAAATTGGCGAAAATATTATGATCCTCCAGATTGCGGTTTTCGATGCGGGTATTGAATTCTTTGAGAAAAAGGTCAAAGTCATGATCAACCCATGCGGGAATGGCGTAAAAGAGGGGATCGCCGTATTTGATGATTAAAATACCAAGCAAACCGATAGTGAGCATATATTTCAAAAAATAGTTGTGGTAGTAGATGGCGGTGATGACGTAGAGACCGAGTATATGTGCGAGGATAAAACCGCGTGAATTGTTTAGTGCGACAAAGAGTGTAAACAGTATGAGAGAAAGAGTAAAAAAGAGTTTGTATGTCTGGAGGTAGCGGCTCTCTTTTTCAAGGAAGATTTTATAATAGGTGTAAAAAAGCAGAATCGTATTGAGTGGAAAAAAACGTTTGAGAAAGCCGTATTTGGCAAAGATAACGCCCGATCTGTAGAGTTCCGAGTTTTGGATGGTTTTGATCAATCCCCCTTCTCCCTGTACAAAGATAATGAGTGCAAGAAAGAGGATAAAATAGGCAAAAAAGATCAGGTGAATCAACTTTTTTTCCGATATTTTCAAAGAGATGGAAAAGTGTGAAATACGTTCCCCCGCAGAACGCATACTAAAACCCAGTAGAAAAAAGAGATAAGCGAGAAAGACGACAATAGAAGTGAACGGATTTTTACCGAAGTAAAATTTTCCCAGTTGCAGATCTTTGTTGAGAATATCAGTGCCGTAAAAATAGAGCATAATAGGTGTCAGCACATATACAAGAAAGTAGAAGAAGTGAAATATCATGATGTGGTCGATAAGAAAAGTTCTTTTGCGTGTTAGTTCAACATAGATGATCAATAAACCCAAAAGAAGATAAATCATATAATCCATATAGATATCCTTAGTGATGCTCAGTGCTTACATAAGATATCGGCTATTTTGTTTATTTAATTATTACCGTACGTAAAGGAGCGCATATGTTGTTTAGGTTTTTTATTTTACTCATTTGTACACTATTTCTCGATGCTGCTGAACTATATGTCAGTTCTGCAGAAGCCGGTAGTGTGTACGGCACGCGTGACAGATCGTCTTATACACTTCATGAAGCACTCAGGCGTGCGCAGTCGGGTGATACAATTTTGCTTCGAAAGGGTATCTATGCGTTACCGGTTTATGTGAACAGGTCGGGAAAACCCGGTAAGCCGATAACGATCCGGGCTTACCCCGGTGAAAAGGTTGTGTTTCAGGGGAACGGCACTTGCAAAGAGAATGATTTCCGGATTCGCGGGAATTGGATTGTTTGCCGGGATTTTGAGATCCGCAGGAGTTGTAACGGGTTGATGCTGGAAAAGGGCGCTTCTCACAATTTGATAGAAAATATCCGTTCTCATGAAAACCATTTCAGCGGTTTTATCATTACCCGTAAAGCAGCGTACAATATTTTGAAAAACTGTGATGCCTGGGACAACTTCGATCATGGCGGTTCAATGGGAGAGGGTGGCAATGCCGACGGGTTTGCCATAGGGTCACGTATTGGTGACGATCAGTATGTCGGTTCTGGCAATAAACTGCTCTATTGCCGTGCGTGGCATAACTCAGATGATGGGTTTGATTTCTGGAAATCGGGAAATGCGGTTTATGTTGAGGGGTGTCTGGCATACGACAACGGTTTAGCGAATGGTGACGGCAACGGCTTTAAACTGGGACGGGGAAATCCGCATCTTCATAAAGACAGACATATACTGGTAAATTGCAAAGCCTGGAACAATCGGCAAAATGGATTTGATTATAACGATATTGAAGTTGCACAAATTTTAAAAGGAAATATTGCCTGGCACAATCTGGTGAATTATAAATTTATGGGCAGTGTTGCACATTTTCTGCAAAACAACATCTCTCTTTTCCCGCTTAAAGGAGATCTTCTTTCAGCTTATATCATTGCGCTGGGTAACTCATGGCAAAAGATATCGCCGGATGATCCACGACTGAAAAAGATGTTTGTGTCATTTGACGATCGTGTGATCAGAGGTGCACGCGATGCTTCGGGGAACTTGCCGCAGAGTGATTTTCTCAAGCCAAACAGTATCTATCAAGCTTTGTGGAACCCAAAGCCGACAGTCTATATTATCGGAGATTCAACGGTGGAGAGCTATCCTGAAAATGCGAAAAAAGGGGGCTGGGGTGAATTTGTAGGTTCTTTTTTCCCGAATGTGCGTTTTGTCAATTTTGCGAAAAGCGGAAAAAGCTCCAAAACATTCAGAGAGGACGGGTTGTGGCAAAAAGTTTTGTCCAGGTTGAAAAAGGGAGACTATCTGCTGATTCAGTTTGGGCATAACGATTCTCATGCAGGGAAACGGGAAGGTACGACACTGACAGCATATCGTCGCAATATCATCCGTTTTATTCATGAAGCAAAAGCGAAAGGGGCTGTGCCGATTCTGGTAAGTCCGATGCACCGCAGGATATTTAATGCTGACGGTACTTTGAAGCAGTGGCTGGGAAAATATGCCAGGGTGCTTTCACAGGTTGCTGCCCGGGAGCACGTGAGGTATATCGATCTTTATCACATGAGTGAAAAGTGGATGATGCGTCTGGGAGAGAAGGGCTCGGCGTATATCTCCTGCTGCCCGCAAGACCGGACACACTTCTCTAAAACAGGAGCCATGGAACTGGCTGCTATGGTTGCCTCTGCGCTTCGAAAAACGGGGGTTAATGTTTTTAAGTGAGAAGTCGAAATAGTAGATAGTATGAGAGCATTTTTTCAAAGGAGCAGTGATGCAGAAGCGCCCCGTCATCGTGATGTTGGTTGATCAGAGCGATCTTTCCCGACTGATGTACCATGGTTTGCAGAAGCGTTACGAGATAGCCAGAGTGATTGTCGAGGAGCCGGTCTCCAAAAAAGTGCTTCTGCAAAGACGGCTCAAAAGACTGGGGTATCGTAAAGTGGTCGGGCAACTTCTCTTCATGGTGTTCAGTAAGATGATGCGTCCTTTTTCCCAAAAACGTATCGATGCCATCCGGAAGCGTTACGAGGTTGAAGATGTGCCGTATCCCTCCGAAAAAGTAGCCGAAGTACCGAGTGTCAATGCCCCGATCACGATCGACCTGCTTAAAAAATTAAAACCCGATGTGGTTGTGGTTAACGGAACGAGGATCATCTCCGAAGAGGTGCTGGGTGCGATCGATGCCCCTTTTATCAATACCCACACAGGCATCACCCCAAAATACAGAGGCGTGCACGGCGGATACTGGGCTTTGACACAAAGTGATGCCGAAAACTGCGGTGTCACGGTACATCTGGTCGATAAAGGGATCGATACGGGTGCTATTCTCTATCAGGCGAAGATTGATGTTTCCCGCAAAGATAATTTTAATACCTATCCCTATTTACAGGTGCTTGAAGCTGTACCGTTGATGGTTCGGGCGATAGAGGATGCATTGGATGGAAAACTGGAAACGATTGTCAGAAATGATCTGGAGTCAAAAATCTGGTCACATCCGACGATGGGAGAATACCTGAAATATTATATTCGTATGGGGGTAAAGTAGTTTTAAAGACCATCCCTAATTACCCGAAAGAACAATAATATTTCTTTTTACTTAGTAAAATATATTTTAAGTAATTATTTATATCTGCTATGATATAGTAGATTAAATTTACTTAAGAAAGGAAAGTTTATGCGTAAAAAGATATATCTATCATGTTTGATAGTTGTTCCGTTACTCTTTTCAGGGTGTGGCGGTGTCGTATCGGACTCTATGTCACAAGAAGATGATATAGAGAGTATTGCGATCCAGCAGGAGCGATTGGACGGCGATAAAGGGGATGTGGCTGCCAAAATCGATATAAACGAAATCAATCATATCCAGGAAAAACTTGCCGCAGAGGAGGGAGCAGAATGAAAAAGAGACTCTTTTTTACCTTTATGTTAAGTATTGCCTCTATGCAGGCGATTCAGGCTAGTACGACTGTATATGAAGATGCAGAGGACGGAGATGAGAGACCTTGGTATATTTACGATAACACGCCTGCCGGGGCGACCATCCAAAATGTATATGACAATGCCAAAGGCTCCCGTGTTATTGTGTTCAACGGTAGTGGTACGGCAAACGGTTTTGGTATGGGGCATTTGCCATGGCATCCTCATGCATGGCACAATCATACAGAAAAGATTTTGGAACTGGATACGAAATTCAGTGACTATTATAGCTTTTTTGTCATACTGAATACGGATCAAGGAAGACGTTTTCTCTACTACTCCGCACAGGATAATAGCAGAGGTAAAATCAGCAGCGAATATATCCATATCGGCTTAGGTGCGGATATAGCGGATGGACAGTGGCGTACACAGCGACTTGATCTGGAGAGAGATCTCCATCTGTATGAGCCTGATAATAATATTGTCGAAGTTGACGGTATATTGATCCGGGGAAATGGCAGTGTGGACAACATCCAGTTGACAAATGAAGCTCCACGGCTTCCGGATATAACTTTTGAAGATGCGGAAGATGGCAGCAGTGACAGATGGCAGGTATATGATAACTCCCCTGCGGGCGCTTCAGTTTCTGTCGCCTATGACGATGAACATCAGAGTCACGTGATCCAACTACGCGGAGACGGTACTCATAACGGCTATATGCTGGGCAACTGGGCAGGAGGTGCCGGTGCGTGGAATGAGCATGATCGTAAGTTTATCCGTCTGGATATGCATTATTCCGAGTGGTTTATGTTGATGGTCAATGTCCAGACTACAAGAGGACAACGTTATATGTACTATACTCCGTCCAATCACAACAGGGGTATTGTCAATACACAGTATATCCATCACGGTTTGAGTGAAATCGCGATGGATGGTGACTGGCATACATTTTCCAGAGATCTTGAGAAGGATCTGCATGACTATGAACCGAATAACGACATCATCTCTATAGATGGTATCCTGGTAAGAGGTAGTGGTGATATAGACAATGTGATCTTATCACAACATAAAGCGTTGCTGCCTCCGACACTTTACGAGGATTTTGAAGACCATAACTTTGACAAATGGACGATTATCAACAATCCATATGGAAGTGCACAGATGATTTTGCGTCAGCCGTCTTTTAACGGTAGTTCTGCGTGCAGTCGTTTTATTGCTACTGCTGTATCTCAGCAAAATCTTTACAGATTGCCGATGTTTAATACGGAACAGACGATTTTAGAAGTCGAAGTGGGTGGTTTTGACGGTATCAATATGCCGCACTATCTTCTCGGTGTTGTTGTCGATACTGATCTTGGAGAGAGGTTTATGTTCTGGGACTCTTTTCGCAACCATCATCATGCAACAGATACAAAAGTGGTATATGGCGAAAGTGTCTACCTGAAATATCAGTCACCGATTGAACTGGTGCGCGGTTATGGTTATGCACCGCAGGATCAGGTGGAACTCTTCAGAGTGGATATTCAGGCATATCTGGAAGAGCTGGAACCGGGTAATCACGTCAATGAGGTACGCTACTTTGTTGCCGGCGGGGGCTGGTTGGACAATATCCGTCTGGTTTCCGAATAATCCGAATAAATAGTATAGCTATATAGCTACCGTTTTTGCCCCAGCCACTGTAGGTAGGCAAAACGGTTGCTATACGAGAGGAAAATCGTTAGATACTCTGCTTTAAAATCCCATTCATACATACCGACACCGGCTTCTTTGCCGGATGTCTGGTTGACTGAGTAGAAATAACCGCCGCTTTTTAACATACGTGCGATTTCCGATAAATAGATATCTGTTGTTTCATGATCTAAAAAACCGAGTGAAGCAGTATTTGTCACAAGATCGACTGAAGCGTCCGGTATCTGTGAGATATACTCCGGAGGGATGATGATAAAGTCATACTTCTCCAGCAGAGCAGGAAAGTTGCTTTTTTGTAAATCTTCCAGAAGTGCGATTTTTGCATCCGGGAAATTGTAGCGGATATAGTAAGCGGTGAAGATTGTCACTTCGGGAATATCGATCAAAATCTGGCAACTCTTTTGCATATAATAGCGAAGCATTGTCGGCAAACCGCCGTAACCGGTACCGATATCGCAGATAACACTTCTGTGCATTGAATTCAAGGGTATATTTGTGGTGATATCCTGTACGCAGGTGGCATAAAAAAGGCTTTTTTCACTTAGCCGTTTTCCCCGATAGACGATACAGCTATTGTTACCGGCATAACTCTCCGAAAATGAAGCGAGGATCTCTTTTCGGATATGCTGTGCAAAACGGTGGTACTCCAAAACGACATCGATCGCTTTGAGATATTCGCTAATATAGTTTCTTTTTGTATCTATGTAAGAGAACTGATCGGTAATGATCTCTTCAAAACGGCTTCCTCTTCTAAAATCAACAACTGCCTCTCGCTTCAGTGCACCGTTTGTCTCAAAAATCCACGCTTTGATATTGTGTGCGACTTGCTCCCACCATTTGGTTTTGACCACATGGTTCTGCTGCGAAGCCAGATGATAGGAGCGTTCTATTTTATCGAAAAAAGATGCCGGTACCTCTCTTTTGCCAAGCATTACCATGGGAGATCGTGGCCACAAAACAGTATCTGAACCTGTTTGATAAAGAGTCGCCAAATCAATCGCTTCAAATCCTTCAAGCCGGATCGATTTTCGTGTGATTTTGTTTCCGCTCACAAGTGCAAGCAACTCTTTTAGTACAAAGAGTACACGACCGGTAAAGTTGTAGAATAGGATCGACTCATATGGACATTTGTGCCCGTTCCATTTGTGCAGGACAAAGTGGGATTGCGGCTGGTAAATCAGCCTGGCGACAATATTCTGAAACTCTTTTCTGAGATAAACGACTCTTTTCAGAAGCCATTTCAAAAGTGCTGTGAAACTGTTTTTGCTAATCATCGTGGTATTTTAGTCGGAAATGGCTTTCAGTTGAGACAAGCGATTTAATGGTGCGCAGGTATTTTTCGATCACCGTTTGCTCGTTGTATTCCGAGATGATGATCTCTCTTCCCTGCATTCCCATCTTTTCACGATCCTCTTCGGTTGTAAGAATCATCTTCTCCATCTTTTGCATCAGATCATGATAATCTCTGGGATTGCAGAGATAGCCGCTGATGTGATGGTTGACAAGATCGCGGCAGCCGGGTACATTGGTAGCGATTATCGGTTTTGCCATCGATGCGGATTCAAGGAGTATCATACTCATACCTTCCCGGTAAGAGGGAAGCACCACACAGTCTGATTGTGCGATAAAAGGACGTACATCCTCTGTTGTACCGAGGTACTTAACATACTTTTTCTCCTCCCAGAAGTCGATCTGTTCCTGCGATATCGCTTGTGGATTCTGTGCATCGACAAAACCCAGAAGCTGACAGATAATATGCGGATATTTTTTTCGTAACTCTTTTGCCGCTTTGACATACTCTCCGACGCCTTTGTCCCATAACAAGCGGGCGATCAGGATAAAATGAAAATCTCCATTCTTTTTCTCTATTTTGATCGGTCTGAAGTGGTTGGTATTGATTCCTTCGCTTGGCAATTGCTCAATTTTTTCTTTGGGAACCAGTTGATGGAGTAAAAATTTATTTCTGTCTTCGGTATTGATAAACCAAACTTGTGTGGCATGTTTGAGTGATATTTTGTAGAGAAACTTTGCCGCTTTTGCCGTGATATTGTCATTGATAAAGGTATATCCAAGACCGGTAATCACGGCAACAGACTTGATTTTTGCTTTTTTTGCCGCAAGTGTACCGTAGATGTTGGGTTTAATAGTATAGTGAAAGATCAAATCAGGCTGGATCTCTTTATAGAGACGGTAAAGTTGCCGCATATAACGCAGATCGGAAAAGATATTTGTACCTTTATTGTTCATGGTGACATCGATGTAGATACATCCCATGTCGATAAGTTGATCCGAAAGATGATCGTATGGCGCGATGATATAGAGCCTGTACCCTTCATGAAGTAATCTTTTTATGATCCCGGAGCGAAACTTTATCATCGACCATGAAGTGTTGGCAACCATTGCAATCGTTTTCATGCTATACCGCGACCTCTCTGATTTTATCTGCATATTGTGTGATGATGTGATCGAGTTCAAACATCGAAGTCCGCTGTTTGCCTGCTTGAACAAACTCTTCTCTTTTTTGCGAATTTTTTAGCAACAGTAGCATCGCTTCACGGTACGCTTCCCTATCTTGCATTGCAACCAGGATGCCGTATGATGTCTCCTCAAAACCTTGTTCACGCAATTTGTCAAAAGGTGTTTGCGGTGCCAAAATCTCCCGGGGACCGGAGGGACAGTCGGTGGAGATGACTGCACACCCGCAGATCATCGCTTCGACCAGTGCGTTTGGGAAGCCTTCGGAGTTGGATGCGGAGAGATAGATGGCTGCCTGCTTCATGAAAACAAAAGGGTTCTCTTTAGGACCTGTAAAGATGACCCTTTTGTGCAGATGTAGTCTATCCGCAAGCGCTTTGAGATGCTCTTCATGAGGACCATCACCGACAATCAGCAGTCTGGTATCTTCAGGCAGGGTGGCGAAGATTTCAAGAATCATCTCAATATTTTTGACAGGTCTGAGTCTGGAGACGATGATAAACGTACGCTCTTTGGGAATATCAGATATCTCATGAAACGGTTCGTTTGCCAGCTGCTCGATTTTGCGGATGTCGTATGGATTGTAGATGACACTCTGCTTCTGCGGAGGTATCTGAAAGTTCTCTGTCAGATCTTTTTGTATTCCCTGTGAGACGTTGATGATCGCGTTTGCCTTGGGATAGAGCTTTCGGATGAGAAATTTGTTGATAGCGGCTCCCGGGCTTTTCCGACTGTATGTGGAGCTGACATTGACTCTGGTGCTGACGATCACCGGTATACCGGTCAGTCGGGATGCAAGCAGATTGACAAAATCTGCACGAAATATAAAACTGACAACGACATTGGGACGATTTGTACGGATATAGCGGGCAAGGCGCAAAGCATCCAGTGGCAGCATCAGCAGTTTTCGCAATGGATCTGTATGGACGGCGGGGGAGAGTGCCGTCACTTTGATATCTTCAGAGATGCGGTAGGTTCGGATATCTTCGAGCAGCACGATCTCCACATCAAAGATATCTTTATGATGGAACGTATTTGCAAGGAGGGAGAGTACCTTTTCCGCGCCGCCGTGTGAGAGGGAGTTGACGATAAAAAGCACCCTTTTTTTTCTTTCTGGCGGCAAGCAAACTCCTTTGACAATGTCAGGTTATTGTGATATGATTTATATCGTCTATTAAAGAATATATTTTAAAAAAATTCGATAAAAATCATATCAAATCAATTTTTACAAAGAGAGCAGATGACGGAATTATCCGGAACGTTTTTTTGGAATGATAATCTCCTTTTTGAGCATGAGGCACATTATATCCATACAGCATATGGGACAGTGTCGTTTACGCCTGAAAGTGCATTGTACGATGATATCCATATTTTGTTTGACGGCACCCTTTACAACAGTACGCTTTTACAATCAGAACTGAATCTGCCGGATAGTGCGGATACGACCGAGGTGCTGTCAGAGGGGTATCGGAAGTGGGGGATCGCTTCTTTGCTGCGTAGGGCAGAGGGGATATTTTCTCTGGTGTTGTTTGACGAGAGATCGCAGAAGCTGATTCTTGCGAGAGATCATACTGGTGTGAAGCCGCTCTATTATTATCATACGCAGAAATTTTTTGCTTTTTCTTCCTCTCTTCGTAAACTTTCAGAAAAGCCGTTTTTTGAAAAACGACTCTCTTCGGGTGCGTTATCTGACTATTTTACATACGGTTTTATCCTCCAGCCGGAGACGATTTTTGACAAGTGTCATAAAGTCAGATCGGGTCATTTCCTGGTGTACGATATCAGTCAGCGTACACTTCATGAAGAGCGTTACTGGGGGCTTGGTGCGTGTTACGATCAATGTAAACTCGATATGGATGAAGTCTCACTCCAGCAGGAGATAGAGAGAGTCTTTTACAAGAGTTTGCAAAAGCGTCTGGTAGGGATTTCAGATTATGGTGTCGCTCTCAGCGGCGGTTATGACAGCTCCACCCTCGCTGCACTCCTTCAGTCACAGAGTTCCCGAAAAATCAAAACTTTTACAATCGGTTTTGAGGATGCGGAATTTAACGAAGCACCCGATGCGAAAAAGATTGCGGTACACCTGGGAACCGAGCATACCGAATACTATTTTACGGCACAGGATGCGTTACAAACTGTACCGATGCTCCCGGAAGTGTTTGATGAACCCTTTTTCAACAACGGCGCTATCCCGACAATACTGCTTGCAAAGATCGTTCATGGATCTGAAACGAAAAATCTTTTTGTCGGAGACGGTGGCGATGAAGTTTTTGCAACGGCAGACGATGTGGAACGTTTTGAGCAGATTCTCGGTTTCCCGCGCACTATAAGACGAGGTGCGGCAAAACTTCTGGCTGCGATCGATCCGACAGGGCTTCCCTATCTGCGGCACTATAAAAATGCACCGACGCGCTACTATAAAATGGTACAACTTCTCAATGCAGAAGATATTCCAAGGATGGTACAGCTTCGGATGATGCTCTTTTATCCTCATGAACAGCGTAAACTGTTACAAAAAGAGGCACAGACCGAACGAAACCTCTTTTCGCAAATCGGTTTCGGAAAGCATGCGGAGGGTGTAGACCAGATCATCGGAAGCTATTTCAAATCGCTTCTGATCAATGCGGAACTGGTCAAAACGACTCAGACACTGGGGTATTACGGTATCGATCCGCGTACACCTTATCTGGACAAAGAGTTGATAGCGTTGATGGCGCGGGTACCAGGGGCTTTAAAGATCAAAGGAGGTGTCAAAAAATATTTTCTGAAAAATATTGCCTATGCGTATATTCCCAAAGCGTTGCTGGATCGTCCCAAACGGGGTTTTTCCATCCCCTTCTCGCATTGGATGAGAAAAGAGCTTCGCGGCTTGCTGGAAGAGACACTCTCAGAGACAAAAATGCACCGTGACGGACTTTTTGATGCCGGATATGTCACACAGATCAAAAGAGAGTTTTATCGGGGAAATGAAGACTATAAATACAAGCTCTGGGCGATTTTTCTCTTTCAGCTTTGGTATGACAGGCATATGGGGTATTGCTAACGTACGATTCCCTCCAGCCGGATCAGCCCGGCGATCGTTTGGTGCGCGTTGTCGTTCCAGTGTTTGTCGCAAGGGAAGCTTTCGATCTTCATGTGATGCTTTGCCGCCATCTTCCGCAAGTCGTAAAACGGGATATGTTGTTTTTTTAAAAACTGTTTGAGCTTGTTTTTATAAGTCGCATCGCTTCCTGCGATGATGATACGGTAGTCGATGTGCCTTTTTTGCAGTAACTTTGCCGTCTGGTAGAGGGCGCCGTTTAGCTGGAGCCAGTTTTTGGTGAAGTCGGCACCTTCGCGTACCTTGTAGGGGGTGGAGCTGTTTGCGTCGCCGCTGATCTTTTGTCTGAGAACATAGATCCCTTTTCTGGCAAAGGTATAGAGTTCCAGGTTCCCCAGCAGATCCCGGATACGCTCTTTTGCAGTGTACGGTTTGGGCGGGATGATCGTGAAGTGGTCGAGATCCTGAAAGTCGAGAAAGACTTTCGGGCGCATGGTAGCGTCGAAATTTTGAGGATCAACTTCAAATATATCGGTCTCCGGTTTGACAAACTGGATCACCGCTTTGGTATGGCTGAGGTCGGCTTTGGTTTTGAGGATCATATACTGTTGGACGGCGGAAGTACCGCTATAGCCGTAGTTGAGGAAGTTGTATTTTCCATTATAGAGTCTGTGCAGGATGTTGTGCATCAGGTTTTGGTTTTTGACTTTGAAGTTTTCCAGGTACGAGTCCCCCAGCAGGATGATATCCGGTTTTTGGGGATCGTAGGTGTAGTTGTTTTTGACCAGTCCGTGTTCGTCCAGGTAGTAGCGTGTCTGAAAGCACGCCCCTTTCTCAATACTGGAGAAGTTTTTTTTATGCCACTGTCCGAGTGCTTTGTCGTACACCGCAGGTGAAACGCCGTAACCGAAAGGAGAGAAGCGCAAAAAGAGTTCAAACAGAAGTGTCGCCAGCAATCCGGCAATAAAAAACAGTGCTATTTTCTTCATGAACTCTCCTAAAAATTAAAATATAAAAATTCGGAAACTTTGTCCTGCTGGACAGAGATGTTGAACATCTGAAGCAGTGCAAAGAGAAAGAGCATGGCTGTGATGAAAAAGGTATATCTACGGACTTTTTGGTTTCGGACAAGTTGGTTGCTGTTTTGGAAAAAGAGCACAATCACAAATGCCGCTGCGATATAAGAGAGTGCCATGGTGTCAAAACCGGAAAAACCGTTGTATCCGCTCATCCCCTTGAGTACTAAAAAAGCGTCATGAAAATCTTTTGCCCGAAAAAAGACCCAGGAGATGTTGATAAACATAAATGTGACAAACCATGCCAGTATCAGAGGCATCGTTTTTCCCGCTTTCTTCCAGAGCCTGTGCAGGACAAGCGCCGCGCCGTGCAGGGCACCCCAGAAGAGAAATGTCCAACCCGCACCGTGCCAGATACCGCCGAGCAAAAATGTGGTCATGAGATTGTAGTATGTGCGTGGTTCCGATTTTCGGTTGCCGCCCAGCGGGATGTAGATATAGTCTCTCAGAAACCTTGAGAGGGTGATGTGCCATCGACGCCAGAAATCCTGGATCGAAGTCGCTTTGTAGGGCGAGTCGAAGTTCTGCGGCAGTCTGATATTGAAAAGCAGTGCCGCGCCGATCGCCATGTCGGTATAGCCGCTGAAGTCGAAGTAGAGTTGAAATGTGTAACTCAAGCTGGTGATCCAGGCATCGGCAAAATGGAGTGCATCCGGATGGCTGAATCCCTCTGTCGCCCAGACGGCAAATGTATCGGCGATGACCGCTTTTTTGAAAAGTCCGATCGCGAAGATAAAAAGTCCCTCTGCGATGTTTGCGGCACGGGGGTGACGGTTGGTGGCATCGGAAAACTGCGGCATCATCTCTTTGTGGTGGACGATGGGACCTGCGATGAGCTGCGGGAAAAAAGTGACAAAAAGGGCATAGTTGAGAAAGTTGTACTCTTTGGTTTCATGACGGTAACTGTCCACCAGATAGGCGATCTGCTGAAATGTAAAAAAGCTGATCGCCAGCGGCAGTACAAGATGCAGCAGCGGGATTTTTGTGCCGAAGAGGAAGTTTGCGTTGCTGATAAAAAAGTCGGCGTATTTGAAGTATCCCAGCAGCGCCAGATTGGCACCGACACCGATAATGAGCAGGTATTTGGGTCTGTTTTGCCGTGAGAGTTGCCGTCCGACAAGATAGTTAAAGAGCATAGAACCCAGAATCAGCGGTAGATAGACGGGATTCCACCAGCTGTAGAAAAAGAGCGAAGAGAGCACCAGAAAGACTTTGGCATAAACCGGTCGGGTATATCTTTGCAAAAGAAAATAGCACAGATATACCAGCGGCAGAAAAAAGAAGATAAATTCGTAACTGTTGAATAGCATCAGTGCCTACCTCCGTCTTTTTACAAGTTCAATATCTGATTCTGGTTTCATACGATGATTTGCCTTTATTGTATATTCAGAAGGTTCCGCTATCTCTATATCGGCGTTTTTTCATGTCGGTTTTTCCTGAGATGAAAAAAGATGAAATAGGCTTTAGGCAGAATAATCACAAAACCGGCAATAAACAGGGTTAGCCAAGCCACCCCTTCAACAGAAAAGTAGCGGATGACGACAAAGAGCAGCGACAGGTTGAGTAAGCCTGCGGTTATGACGATCTTGTTGAGCAGTTTTGTCTGGTTGAGGATCACGAGTATATTGGTAAAGTGGTTGCCGTATCCCGCAACGACCAACAGCGGTGCGAAGATACGCAGAAGTGTAACGAGCTCTGAAGGAGGGGTCTGATTGGTGATCAGCCGGAGAATCTCAGGTGCGAAGTACCAGACAAATGCTGTAACAGGGAGTGTGATCAGCAGCAAGCCCAGAGAGATCTGAAGATTTCTTTTATGAAAAATTTCCGGTGAAGTTTTATAGAGTTTGGACATATGGGGATAGATGGCACGTGGTACCGAGGATAAAATAGTACTTGTGGCACGTACGATCTTTTCTGCGATAGCGTAGTAACCTACAAGGGTATTGCTGACAAAAAAACCGAGTATGATGATGTTGAGACTCTGATATAGTTGTACGGCGACTCTGGAGGTAAAGATATACCATGCATCTTTGAGATAGAAGAAGTATTTCTCGATCGGTTGGATTTGAAAACGAACGCCAAACTGTTTGACTGCGATACGAAATGCAAGTGCTCCGGCAATAAGTGCGCCGAGTGTGTTAAAGATAAAGACCAGTTCCAGATCTTTGGGTGATGTCACAAATATAAAGATCGCCAGTGCAAAGATGACTTTTGAAATGGCATTAAGTACTGTAATATAGCGCATCTTCTCGATGCCCTGAAAAAACCAGATAGGGAAGAGCACCTGACCGATGATCAGACCAAACCCGTAAAAGTAGAGGGTTGCGTGTTGCGAAAAACGGTCGACTGACAGTGTCAGCAGCGTTAGAAAAAGGAAAAAGAGCAGCGCCATTACCGCTTTGATGGTGATGACAGATGAGAAGATTTCAGAGATTTTGTCGGGATGCTCTTTGTTGAGAGAGATATGTTTGGTTGCCGAGAGATCAAAACCGTAATCGGTGATAACCACGCCGTAGTTGAGCACAGCAAGCACAAAAGAGAAGACGCCGAAAGACTCGATGCCCAGCACCCTAACCAGATAGGGAAAGGTGAGCAGGGGGATGAGATAGTTGATGATCTGAAGCATAGTCAGCGCGAGGACATTGTCCAGGATGCGTCTGAAGGTTGTCTGTTCTTTGTGCATTGCCAGCCCTTTTAAGAGGTGCTTATATATCGTTCAAATTGTAAAAGATTTTACATAAAGAGTGTTAAAGTTGCTCTTTTTAAAGAAAATATATGACAAAGTAAAACAAAAGTAAAGATTTGCCGATATGTAGTGTGCTATTGAAAAAAATAAGATACCAAAATAGGGAAAGGATTTACAATATGGGATGCGAAATACCGGCAGATGCAACACAATATAAAAAACCGCAGACTGATTTTGAGACCTGGTCGGAAGAAAAACTGACACAGATCGCCAGATTGATCGAGACGAAGATAGCGGAAATCTCACAGCCTGTAGTGGTTGTGTTTGAACTAGGACACTTTACCCTGCCGCGCAAAGAGGAAAATATCGCATGGGCAAAGCAAAATGTCATATTTGTCGATGCACTTGCCGGTAGGTTGATCCGAAAATATGGCAAAGAGGTGAAGTTTCTGGCGACACTGCTTGTCAACAATCTTGACGATACCGAAGAGCAGGAAGCAGATGAGATTTTGCATGAACTCTTTGAGGGTATGCACTATATCCCGCAAAAATCACTCAAAATACTCTCGGAGCGCAATCTGAAAAACCGTGCCTACAAAGCGCTGAAAAAGAACAGTGCACTCACAGAGAGTTTTATCCATATCGACGGGAAAGCCTATCTCAAAGATGAAGAGTACCAACACGATCTTGCTGCCGGTTTCGTCTCTCCCGATGGTGACATCATCCCACGGTGCGGTCTGATTTTGACAAGTTTTCTGGACAAAGTTTCTGAACTGACACGGGTGCGTATGTACCCGCAAAAAACGTATGAAGTCCTTTTTGTCTCCTTCTCACAGGAGTTTCATGAGTATCAGCGTGTCAAGCTGGGTGTCGATATCTACACCTCTGTACACGATCTGGTCGTCACACCGATTGTGATGCACTGGGATTACAGCCGGGACTGTTGTCTCATCTCACACAGAAATAGCAGTGAAAAACAGTGGCGTGATGATGTCGCATAGTCCTGGTATCTTTACTATATCGCTCGACTTTGAGCTCTACTGGGGGATGCGCGATGTCGTTTCGCAGAAGGCGTACCGTAACAATCTGGAGGGAACGCCCGAAGCGGTGGAGAGGATGCTCTCTCTTTTTGAGAAGTACGGCATCCATGCCACCTGGGCGACAGTGGGATTTCTCTTTTTTGAAAACGGGGAAGATCTCAAAGCCCACCTCCCTGCGAAACTGCCGCACTACCGCCATAAACAGTTTGATCTGTATGACTATCTTCTTCATAAAGAGAGACTTCATGAAGCATACCACTTTGCCCCGCAACTGATCCATAAGATCACCCAAACCGCGCATCAGGAGCTTGCGACACACACTTTTTCACACTACTACTGTCTTGAAGAGGGACAGGATGCATCCGCTTTTGAAGCGGATATCGCACAGGCGCTCAGGATAGCCAAAGAGAGAAACGGGGCAAAAGTCACCACTCTGGTATTTCCACGAAATCAAAAAAACGATACCTACATACCGCTGCTCAAAAAGCACGGTATCACCGCATACCGGGGCAATGAAAAACACTGGATCTACGATGAAAGCAACTGGGAGGAGCGGCAGCTTCTGCGCAGGGGACTGAAACTGGCAGATACCTATCTCAACATCAGTGGGCATCACACCATCCCGCTTCATGAACTCGATGTGACACATGGTGTAGCGGATATCCCTGCAAGCAGATTTTTACGCCCGTACAGCAGCAGGTTATCGATACTGGAACAGCTGAAACTGCGCCGTATCCAAAAGAGCATGACCCACGCAGCCAGAAGAGGGGAGATCTACCACCTCTGGTGGCACCCGCACAATTTCGGTGCCGACACCGATAGAAACATCGCTTTTCTGGAGAAGATAGTGAAACACTTCAGTAGACTTCATGAACATTACGGCATGAAGTCGCTGCATATGGGAGAGATCGCTACTCTGAGATCGTCTCTGCGATGATTTTGACGGCGTCTTCCAGTAGCAGTTGGAGGTGTTCCCACGATGTAAAACTTTCGGCGTAGATTTTGTAAATATCCTCTGTACCGGAAGGGCGGATGGCGATCCAGCCGTTTTTGGTGGTGATTTTGACGCCTCCGATTTCATGATGGTTTCCGGGAGCTCTGGTGAAGATGGTTTCGATCGGTTCGCCTCCCAGTTTTTCCGTGGTGATATCTTCGGGTTTGAGGGCTTTGATTTTGGCTTTCTCTTCGGGTGTCGCAGGGGCATCGACTCTGCGGTAGTAGGAGATGCCGAATTTCTCTTCGAGTTTACGGTAGAGTTGTGCGGGATCTTCTCCTGTGACTGCCAGTATCTCCGCTGCCAGCAGGTTCATGATGATACCGTCTTTGTCCGTGGTCCAGGTACTGCTGTCAAATCGCAGAAAAGAGGCTCCCGCACTCTCTTCGCCGCCAAATCCCAGTTCGGCGTTGAACAGACCGAGAGAGAACCACTTGAACCCGACGGGGACTTCATAGAGTTTATGTCCGAGTGCTTCGGTTAC
>QNZT01000156.1 GCA_003978455.1 Sulfurospirillum sp. | reverse complement strand
GGGATGAATCTTGAGTGAGTCCACTTTCCACTCGATCGATGCAGTGACACTGTCGAGCATCATCTCCTGTGTTTCACCGGGAAGTCCGAAGATCAGGTGTCCGCAGACATTGAGTCCATACGCTTTGGTGCGCAAGATCCACTCTTTGATATTGGCGACACTGTGCCCGCGGTTGATCGCTTTGAGTGTCTCGTCATAGACACTCTGTATGCCGTACTCAACCCATACTTCATGATCTTTTGCAAGCTCTTTGAGATACGCCAGCACTTCATCGTTCACGCTGTCTGTGCGGGTTCCGATACTGAGCCCGATACAATCCTCCTGCGCCAGTGCCTCTTCATAGAGCGCTTTGAGGGTATCCAGCGGCGCATAGGTGTTGGTAAAAGATTGAAAATAGGCGATAAATTTTTTGGCACCAAACTTTTTGGCAAGCCGGTTTTTGGTGTATTTATACTGGCTGCGTACCTGTTCCAGCTGGCGCTCCAGCAGCGGATTTTCGACCGATTCCGGGCTCAGATAGAACTTTTTGGATGTTTTTTGCGCCAGATTGGGGCTGAAAGATTCATTTTCACAAAACGTGCATCCGCCTTTGGCTACCTTGCCGTCGATATTGGGGCAGGTAAAACCCAGTACCGAGATGGGTGTTTTATAGACATTGCATCCAAATTTTTTGCGAAAGTAGCGCCCAGCTGTTAAAATTTCTCTCATGAACTACTTTATGAAATATTGTCCGTCAAAGCTCACGAGTGAATATTTCGTCTCCCTTCCCAGGCTGTCGAGTAATCCGTCCAGAGAGAGGAACGAGAGGCTGTCCGCTCCTATATACGCCCTGATCTCTTCATCACTCATGTTTGCAGAGATCAACTCTTCGTAACTCGGTGTATCGATCCCGTATTTGCAGGGGTGTTTGATCTGCGGTGATGCAAGTTTGAAATGCACCTCTTTGGCACCCGCTTCTTTCAGCATCTTGACGATCTGTCGGGAAGTGGTTCCCCGCACGAGTGAATCATCGATAATCACAACTTTTTTACCTTCGATGATCGATTTGATGGGAGAGAGTTTCAGCCGCACTTTCAAGTCACGCATCTCCTGTATCGGCTCTATAAAGGTACGACCGACATAGTGGTTTCGCACGATCGCATTTTCAAAACGGATACCGCTCTCTTCGGCATAGCCCAGTGCCGCGGCAACCCCGCTATCAGGTACCGGCAGTACGATATCCGCATCGACCGGATTTTCACGTGCCAGTCTGCGTCCCATTTCGACACGCTTTTCATAAACGTTTTTCCCGTCTATCACACTATCCGGTCTGGCAAAGTAGATATACTCGAACGCGCATGGTCTCGGATCGGGGTCATAGAGCTGTATAGATTTAGGCTCCTGCCCCTTTTCAAAAACCAGCATCTCACCCGGTTTCACTTCACGGACGAACTTCGCGCCTACCAGTTCAAACGCACACGTCTCACTCGCTACGATATAGCCACCGTTTTCAAACTCACCCAATGCCAGCGGTCGCACGCCGTGTCTGTCACGGATCGCATACATCTTCGTGCGGCTCTGAATCACCAGACAGTAAGCACCTTTGATCTGATCGAGCGCTTCGACGATACGATCCTGAAGGTTGTCTTTCTGGCTTCTGGCGATCAGATGGATGATATTTTCCGTATCCATATAGGACTGGAAAATCGCCCCCTCCTGGATCAATTTTTCCCGTACTTCCAGCTTATTGACAAGGTTGCCGTTATGGGCGATCGCGATCTCTCCCAGAAGGTACTTTGCCGCGATCGGCTGTGCATCTGCGATAGAGTCGCTCCCTGCGGTGGAGTAGCGGTTATGTCCGATCGCTTTGGAACCTTTCAGATAGTCAAAAGTATCTTCATCTCCAAATACATCTGTCACCAGTCCCCTGCGTTTTCTGGTATAGATACGTTTTCCGTCGCTGGAACTGATCCCTGTCGCTTCCTGTCCCCTGTGCTGCATCGCAAACAATGCATAATAGGCCACTTTGGAAGCATTTTTAACGTTAAAAACCCCGACTACTGCACACATATATTTTACGCTCCCCTAGATCCCGAGACAATCTGTAATAGTGTAAAGACCGTTTGGTTGCTTTACCAGCCACTTCGCCGCTTTGATCGCACCTTTGGCAAATGTATCACGGCTGGTCGCTGTATGGTTGAGTTCTATAAACTCACCGTCATTGTAAAATCCAACCGTATGGCGACCGACAATATCCCCGCCGCGAAGTGCCATCACCGCGATTTCATCTTTGGTACGCTCCCCGATATTTCCGTCACGACCGCTGACACGAACTTTATCCAGTTCCAGCCCGCGCGCCGCGGCGACATGCTCCGCCAGCGTCAGTGCCGTACCGCTTGGGGCATCTTTTTTGTGACGGTGGTGCATCTCGACGATTTCCGCATCGAAATCACTCAACGCCTCACTTGCCAGAAACGCCAGTTTGTTGAGAATCGCCACACCGAGCGACATATTGGTCGCATAGAGGATCGGCATATACTGTGCAGCATCTTTCATGAGGTTGAGCTGGTGCTTGCTCAATCCCGTCGTTCCGATAACCAGCGGTGTCGGATACCCGGCGATCGCCGTTTCCAGCAGTTTCTCCGTACCGTCCGGCAAAGTGAAGTCGATCACCACATCGCTGTTTTCCAGCAGTGTTTTGGTATCGTTTGTCACCAGAGCATCTTTGTCCACTGTATAGTTAAATTCTTCGATGGCATGGAGTGTCGCCGCTTTGGCAAGCTTGTCGCCTTTAAGATTTTTGACGAGGAGTTCCCCTACTCTGCCTGTTGATCCGTGAATTCCGACATTTATCATATTTGCATCTCTTCCTTGTTGTTTTTTCTCTTTAGTGTGACTTTGCCACAACCTGCAACGCAGCCGTCGCCCCGTCACCTGCCGCACATACTACCTGTTTGGGTGCTTCGATACGGATGTCACCCGCCGCGAAAAGTCCCTCTACAGAGGTACGCATAGAGAGATCGACGATCACCTCTCCCCACTCGTTGACATCGCACAAAAAGGATCCATCCTCCTGTTTCAGAACATCGTTGTTGACATTCATCCCGACAAAGATAAAGATACCCGGCACTTTCAGATCTCTCACGTGCCCCTCGTTGTCCTCGATCAGCACACCCTTGACACCAGAAGCGTCTCCGTAGATCTCTTTGACATTGCTGTTGAGTACCAGTTCTATTTTTGGGTTGTTTTTCACTTTCTCTACAGTATTGGGCGCTGCTCTGAAAGTATCACGACGATGTACCAGATAGACTTTGGAACAGATATTTGCAAGGTAGAGCGCCTCTTCTAGTGCCGTATCGCCGCCGCCGAGTACGACCACCTCTTTATCTTTATAGAAAAATCCGTCACAGGTCGCGCAGTTGCTGACCCCTCTGCCGTAAAACTCATCTTCACCTTTGATACCGGCACGTTTGGGTGTACTTCCCGTACAAACGATGACATACTTCGCTTCCGCCTCTTCTCCGCCGGCAAGCAGTACTTTAAAGCCATCTCCCGCTCTGGAGACACGGATCACTTCTGCCATCTCATGTTTGAGACCAAAACGCATACACTGTTCCGGCCAGGGCTCCATCAGCTCCATACCGGTCACCACCTCTTTGATACCGGGATAGTTTTCGATCTCACTGCTCTGGGTGATCTGCCCGCCGGGCATACCCTTCTCATACATGACGACATCTTTCAAGCCGCCTCTTGTCGCATAAAGTCCTGCTGTCAGTCCCGCAGGTCCGCCGCCGATAATCGCCAGATCAAGCATATCTTCTCCTCTTACTCTATCACTTCGATGTGACTGTTTTGTTTGTACTGTGTACCTCTGAAACGTTTGATCTCAAAAGCACAGGGAATTTTATATATATTGAAACGTTGTATAAACTGCAAAAGTGTGTTCATCCCGCTGGTTACAGGAATAATACTATCTTCACCTTTAAATCTCTTTTGATAGAGATCAATTGCAAGTATGGGGTTCTCTTTTACCAGTTTTTGGGAAATATCTTTACTGTTTTGCATATTGGAGCTGTAGACCAGCACCGTGTATTTTTCCGACTTCGGCACAAAGATATCGTTCTGCATATAAAATGTATGTTCACTGAAGTCGAAAAACTTATACTCTGAAAATTTGTAGTTATAGTAGGCAAACGCACCCGCGACCATCAATGCGCCGAAAAAAGAGGCGAAAACATATGTCAGAGAGAAGGGGCTTCCCCTTTTGCGTTTTTTCATTTTAAAAAGAGTCGCCGGAGTAGTTCATGAACTACTCCGGCTTTGGTTATTTGTAGCGGACAATACATAGATTAAGTGTGCATTGCCTCTGTTTTATTTACGAAAGTAAAGAATCAAGTTTGTCTGCAAGTACTTGTTTACCTGCTGCGCCTACCATCTGGTCTACCAGTTCACCATCTTTGAAGAAAAGCAGTGTAGGAATAGAACGAATACCGTACTGAATCGCGATATCCTGCTCTTCGTCTGTATTGACTTTCGCGATAGTCGCTTTTCCGTCAAAATCTTCCGCCAACTCTTCGATAACAGGTGCGATCATACGACAAGGTCCGCACCATGGTGCCCAGAAGTCTACCAGTGTAACGCCTTTGGCGATTGTATCTTTGAAATTCTCATTGGTTAATTCAACATATTTTCCCATATTTACTCCTAAATTCTGATTTTTCATTATTAATATAGATTAATAGGCTCGTATTATACAATTTTTATCTTATTTTAAAGTTAACAGAAAGCTTTTTTATAAACTTTACACAAAGAAAGTTAAATATATTGGTTAAACTTTCTTTTAAACACAATTCTTTTTAAATATTTATGATAAAATTTACTCAAAGCAAAGGAGTCCGTTTTGAAATTTTTACAAGAACTTGTACCGCTGAATATCCTGGCGATCATATTTATACTGCTCAACGAAAGGGGTTTGCTCAACCCGCTGTACCATGCTATGGATATCGCTCCGCGAAACAGGGAACACGTTTTTCTGTTTGCTGTAGCCGCTCTGCTGATGGCGACGCTCTCCTACGAACTGATCAAAGCGACTTTTCTTGCACCCAAAGGTTCCGGTGTCTGGGTCGATTTTACTATGTCTTTTATCTTCCTGATCGCACTCATAATCTATTCCGTCAAGCAATACTACGCATCCGGAAGATATCCCACTTTCGAATATATCCTCTTGCTTGAAGCACAGACACTCGATGTTATCGTCGGATTTATACTCACCATCAGCAATGCAAGAAGGGATCTGAGCATAGGAAAATAGTTTCATGTACGACTATCTGATCATCGGCGCAGGGGTCATCGGTCTTGCCGTCGCAAAAAGTATCAAAGAGCACTTCCCCGACGCTTCCGTCTGCATCATCGAAAAAGAGTCCGGTGTCGGTTTTCACAGCAGCGGCAGAAACAGCGGCGTACTGCACGCGGGATTTTACTACACCGCCTCCTCCCTCAAAGCACGATTTACCAGAGACGGAAACCGCCTGCTCACACGCTACTGCGAAGAGCACAACCTCAAAATCAACAGATGCAAAAAGGTTGTCATCGCCCAAAATGACGAAGAGGTACGCACACTTCATGAACTCTACCGCAGAGGTATCCAAAACGGTGTGGAAGTGATGCTTTGGGATGCAAAAACGCTTTATGAACACTACCCCAACATCAAGACCCACAAAGAGGCGCTCTACTCTCCCCATACCGCCACGGTCGATCCCAAAGAGATACTCACACACCTCCAGAAAACACTTACGGACAAAGGTGTAGAGATCAGATTCAACACCCCATACACACCCGCAGTCAAAAATCAGGCAAAAAAGATCATCAACTGTGCCGGACTCTATGCCGACAAAATCGCCAAAGATTTCGGTTTCTCCAAAAACTACAAAATCCTCCCATTTAAGGGCATCTACCTCAAATACACCAAAAACGACCGCTTTCTCGATACCAACGTCTATCCCGTTCCCAATCTCAAAAACCCGTTTCTCGGCGTACACTACACCATCACCGTCGATCATGAAATCAAAATAGGACCAACCGCCATACCCGCGTTCTGGAGAGAGAACTACGCCGGTATGAAAAATTTTCGTTTCAGTGAGTTTGCGGATATCCTCACCACAGAGGCGAAACTGATGCTCACCAACAGTTTCGGATTTCGAAACCTGGCATTTGAAGAGATGAAAAAGTACCGCAAACGCTATTTCATCTCCCTCGCTTCAAAGATGCTTCACAAAGTCGATGAGAGTGGATTTACCCAATGGAGCAGACCGGGTATCAGAGCCCAGCTGCTCGACACCCGAACCAACGAACTTTTACAGGACTTCGTCGTGGAGGGCGACCGTAAAAGCGTGCATATTCTCAACGCCGTGAGTCCGGCTTTTACCAGCAGCTTCCCGTTTGCGGAGTGGGTTGTCGAAAATTATCTGTAGATGAAAAGCACTCTATCCCGGATTACTCCACTACGATCTCGATACGCCTGTTCAGCGCCCGTCCTTCAGGTACATCGTTGTTGGCGATAGGGTTCAGTTCACCTTTGCCCACAGCGGTAATCTTTTCAGAATCGATACCATACTGAACCATCAACTTTTTTACCGCATCGGCACGTTTTTGTGAGATTCGCCTGTTTTGTGTCGGTGTTCCGGAGTTGTCGGTGTAGCCTTCCACTGTGATATAGCGATACCCCGCATCCTGCAAACGTCTCACATAGGCACGGATCTTCGCTTTATCTCTGTCCGGTATCGTGGTAGAGTTGGGTGCGAAATTGATCTGAAAAACATTTCTATTTTTTGGTAACGGCTTAAATCTGATAATATTTTTTTGCCTCTGTTTTCTCAGTGCTCTTCGCCGTTCCTCCATACTGGGTACACCTGACCACCCACTTGTGATAGCACAACCGTGCTCATCCACCACCACACCCTGATCCGTATGTGGACAGCGGTCATCTTTGTCCGCAACACCGTCACCGTCCGTATCAGAAAAAACCACATGTTCACTCACCAGTTCAGGTGCTTTTTTCGGTATATCCCCGGCATCTATCTCGACATAGTTCGGACTCGTCTCGTAGTCATACGAAGCGACCGTATGGTTATAACTCGCGCGCAAAGCTCCCGTACTAAGCCGAAATCCAACAAAAATAGCCGCTTCGTTTTCCTGTCCGCTACCACTTGCGAACATCTGCATCCATCTCGCCTCTGTCACGATTTTATAATCTTCGTTGAGAGAGCCGAAAAAGGGAAACTCGATACCTCCGGCAACCTGCACATACGGCGCACTGTCAAATTCCGGACGATTGTTGTGCACAAACTCATATCCGATACCGCCGTAAAAGTACGGCAGCCAGCTATTGTTGTAGATCTCACTCCCCTCATAGAGTGCATTGACGGAAAACTGCAAAGTATAATCCACACCGTTCCCACCCTCATCGACAGAGAGGTAAGAGATGTCAAATTTGGGTTTCAGATTGCTCGCGGTATCGAACGTCGTATCGATGCCGAAAGTGTGTTTATTCAGGCTCAGTGAACCGTCGAGATCGGTCAGACCGTATTTAAACGTCATCATCATATTTTCAAGTGCGTAGAGTTGGAGTGTCGTCAAAAGAGAGAGACCAAGAAGCGCCAGGCGTTTGTTCATGAAGTGTCCTTGCTGAGCTAAAATAAATTTAATTTTAACAAACTCTTGATAAAAGGGATCTTTTGTAAACTATTTATATCCTTTGAGACCGCTTACAATCTCAAAGTAACCTTCCGCCTCCGGATCGAGATAACCGTGGCGTATCAGAAAATCGATGATGACCAGATTGCAGTTTAGCTTAAAGTCGTTACCGGTTCGCACGATCTGTACCACCTCTTCGATATCCATCAGATAAAACGCCTCAACCTCTCCGTCGGTATTAACCGGCTGAAAATCTTCCGGCAACTCCAGATCGTAGCAGTAGATGATATCGCGCGAACTGCCTCTTGGGTAGTCATACCGGTACGACACCAGCCCCGTCGCCTTTGCCCGACGCGCCGTCGCTTCGGAAATCCCCGCCTCCTCATAACACTCTTTCACCAGATTTTCCGCCAGAGAGATACCGTAAGGCAACCCACCTGCGGCGATGTGATCCAGCTTGCCGGGTTCATAACCGCGGTTGTACGCCCGTTTTCCGATCCACATCTTCAGCCCCTCCCGGGTACGCACAAACCCGTTGATATGCTGCCCGAACGCGATCAGCCCCAAAAGTGTGGCAACAGACCGATCCGCCAGACACAAAGGCTCCGACCCGGGCGTTTCGCGCACGGCATAAGGCTCGTTCATGAAACTGTCGGTGATCCCGTCCCGGTACGCCATCTCCGCAAATGCCATCATCCCTTCCGTACGCGCATCGTACCCCTCTGCACTTTCATGAAATGTCACATACCCATCCTGCTGCACAAAGAGACCGCTTTGCAGCAGATAGGGTATATACCGCTCTTTCACTTCACCCACCCGTTTCCCGTCGATCACAAAGGGCACTTTATCCGCCGCAGTATAGTTGTTGCACGCCCTGATCTTTTGCAAATACCCATCATAATCCATCATACGCCCTTTTCAGTTGCGCCATCGCCTTTTCCAGCACCGCCCGCGGCACGGCATAGTTCAGCCGCATAAATCCCGCACCCCCTTTGCCGAACGAGATACCGGGATTGAGCCCCAGTCCCGCTTCATCCACAAACCATCTTTGCAGCGCATCGTCGTCCATCCCCAAATCACGGCAATCCAGCCAGAGCAGGAAGGTCGACTCCATCTCCAGCGGCTTGATCTTCGGCATCTCTGCAAAGCCTTCATGAAGATATGCCAGATTTTCCGACAGATAGCGTTTCAGCTCCTCCAGCCATAGGTCGCTTTCGGTATAGGCGGCGATCGTCGCGGTCTGGGAGATCAGAGAGGGTTCGGAGAGATAGTAACGGCTGAAGATCTCCGAAAAGCGGCGACGCAGTGTGTCGTTTTGTACGATCGCATACGCAGTGACGATACCGGCGACATTGAAGGTTTTGGAGGGGGCATTGAGCGTGACGGTGACAGGTGCTGCCTCATCCAGCGCGGCAATGGGTGTATGCGCACAACCTTCGTGCACCAGATCGGCGTGCACCTCGTCGCTGATGATCAGCACACCGTTTTCCCTGCAAATACGGGCGATCTTCTCCAGCTCCCACCGTTTCCAGACACGCCCGGTCGGGTTGTGCGGTGAACAGAAGAGAAAGAGCTTCGCCTCTATGGCTTTGGCGGCAAAGTCCTCAAAATCGATCTCATAGTGCCCCTCTTTATACAAAAGTGTATTTTCCAGCACTTTGCGCTTCTGCCGTTTGACGGCACTGTAAAAAGGGGGATAGATCGGCGGCTGGATGATCACCCCGTCTCCCTTGCTGCTGAAAACTTCTACCGCCAGTGTCAGTGCCGTGACGATCGACGAAACCGGGACGATCTCCCGGTGTGACACTTCCCAGCCGTGTCGCTTTCGCATCCACCCCGCAATCGCTTCAAAATAGCCTTCATGATAAGCGGTGTAGCCGTAGATGGGGTGCTCCATCCGCTCCAGAAGCGCCTTTTGAATCGCCGGGGCAGTCGGCAGATCCATATCCGCCACCCAGAGAGGAATCACATCAGCACGTCCGAACTTCTCCTCTCTCGCTTCATATTTCTCACTGTACGTCCCCTCACGGGAGATCACTTTGTCAAACTTCATGAAGACTTCTCCCAGACCGTCATCTGCGCGATCGTATGCTGATGTTTGCGCGCTGTCTCTTTGAGCACAAAAGGGATATCCCGTGTATGCAAAAGGGTGAAGTGTTCGCCGAGCACCGCTTTGAGCCCGTCGAGTGTCGTAAAATCTTCCCCATCCTTTTTGAAACCGCCCAGCCACTTCTCTTTCGGGGTAAACTCCTCCAGCCAGGTATAGGGAGAGGTGAGTATCAGCAACCCGCCCTCCACCAGCCGTTCATGAAGATCTCCGAGAAATTTGGCGGGATCATAGAGACGGTCGATCAGATTGCCCGCAAAGATCAGATCGTAACCGCGAAAATGCGGCTTGAGATTGCACGCGTCCGCCTGCCAGAACTGCACCCGCTGCGCTTCATCTTCGAGTCCGAAATCTTTCAGAGCCGCCTGTTTATACGCCACCAGTTCACCCTCCACGGGAAAGGCGTACCCTATACGCCCCTCCTCTTTCATCCGTGTCGCCAGAGAGATAAAACGCGCCGTAAAATCAAGCCCCGTCACCTCCCCGAACTCCCGTGCCAGCTCAAACGTACTGCGTCCGATCGCACAACCGACATCGAGCGCCCGTCGTTTCGGTTTTCGCTTCATGAAAGAGAGGGCGTGCCGTACACAGGCACTTGGATAGTTTTCTATCCCGAAAGCGCTTTCACCCCAGCCAAACTCCGCATACTGAGCGATCTGTGCGTCACTCTCATAGACATTGGCTTTGATCTGCTCCTCGTAACTGCTCTCCACATAGCGAAATCCCGCGTGCTGGTAAAAGTGCCTGCGAAACGCATAGCGGGCGCTTTTGAGTATTTCGTTGCCTGTGGAGATGAAAGAGCCGCCTTTGATCAGGTTGTGCCTGCCGTCAAACGTCGGCGTGGAGAAGTCGTCATACCACGGATGCACCTCAAACCCCTCAAACGGATAGATCGGCGTCTCTGTCCACTGCCAGAGATTTCCGGTCACATCGTAAAAATCCCCCTGCCGGAAACGATCCACCGGTACCGAGGAGATATAGTGTGCGAGATTGGTATTTGCCCTCTTGTCGTCAAACACCGTACCGATCCCCGCAACATCCGCCAGCCGGTACCACTCATCCTCCGCAGGCAGACGATACTGCTTCCCCTCTCTCTGGCTCAGCCAGTTGCAAAAAGCTTTGGCTTCATGATAGTTTACATCGACAGGATGGTTCAGCGGCAGAGGCACTTCACGGTCGATATGCCGCAACCAGAACCCATCTTCTTTTGCTACCCAAAACGGGGGATGTTTGACATCCGTATAGTTTCGCCACGCAAGCCCCTCCTCTTCCCAGAAGATATCCGCTTCATAGCCGCCATCCCTGACGAACGCCAGAAACTCCCCGTTGCTGACCAGGTACTTTGAAGCGAAAAAGTCGGGAATCTCCGCTTCATGAAATCCATACTCATTGTCCCAGCTGTAGTAGTCATCCTCTCTGCTTTTGCCGATTTGCACCTTCGCGCCGGGTACGACAAGCAGCTCATTTTCAGGTGCTTCACCCGCATCTTCACACACCTGCCACGCACCCTCTTTGACCAGCTCCAGAGGCAACTGCCGCATCAGTACCGAAGATGTCTCCAGATGGATACGTTCATGCTCGATCCCCATCAACACAGCCCAAAACGGCGACTCCCAGCCGATCGGAAGCGTCAGCGGCATCGTGTCGATCAGCCCGTTTACAAGCTCCCGCACTTTGTCACGGTACGCCCTCGTCTCCGCCACGCCCGGCCACGCATAGTGCTTCTCATTCAGATCATCCCAGCTCATCTCATCGACACCCACCGCAAAAATCGACTCCATCTCCGGGTCGATCCGCGCATCGATCACTTTGGCGATAACCAGCTTATTGACAAAAAAGGTCGCCGTATGCCCGAAGTAAAAGATCAGAGGATGCCGCAGCCTCTCGGGACGATGGTAAAAAGCATCATCGCCCGCCATATAGTCAAACAATCTTTCATACTGGTCATAGGTTTCATTAAAATAGGCTTTGATCTCATGACGTTTTTGTGTCGTATCGGTTCCTCTGAGACTTATCATGAACGCTCCTTTTGGAAATTATAGTTGCCCGTCACCATTCAGTTAAGAATTTTGAGCGCGGTTCATCTGCGCGTGAGCCCTCCGCTGAGGAGAACTTAGCGTTAGCGTAGCTTTTGGGACTTTGTTCCAAAAGCGTTAAAATAATTGCCTAAATTATAGCCTCTTATCGTTTAGCGCAGATGTACTACTCCGTAAAAAGCCAGTAGACAAAACTCGGTATATCGTTAATCCCCGCGTAGATGTACCACTCCTGCCCGCGGTAGTCTCCCCGCCTCGTCGCCGTGATACGGATCATATTGAGAAAATCGACATAGAAGTTCACGCCCGGATCGATCTCTTTGTCGATCCGGTTGTCCAGATCCCGAAATGCAGAGAGACCGAAACCGACACTGACGATATCGCGCTTTGGTTCAAAGTTGAGATTTGCATCCAGCCGCAGAAAAGAGACCTGACTTTTGCGCTGCTGCAACGCAACAGAGACAGAGGGCTTTAACTCCAGCGCACGCGGTAGATACCACTTGTTATGGTTAAAATAGTAGTAGTTTTCATACCCCAGAGAGAGCATATTTTTACCGATCGCCATCTCGTAGGGCAGCATCTTGACCCAGAGCTTATCCTCATCAAGCGGTGCTGAAACGGGATTGTAGACATACCCGTCTTTGTGCCGGTAAAACGATCCCGCCGTATATGCCGCCACCGCGGAGATAGTCTTGGAGAGGTTTTTGGAGTTTTTCCGCTCCAGCATCACGACACGCTGCACCACCGACGCCAGTGTCTGCCTGTACCACTCATCCGGATAGACCAGTGCATGGCGCAGATAGGCATTTTTCGCTTTATAGCCACTGGCACGCAACTTTTCGATCACTTCATGAAAATCCTGCATATCATACAACGAGACATTTTTGACCGCCTTGTATATCTTCATGAAGTCGCGATCGACATGAAACTCTCCCGCTTCAAAAGGTCGGGCAAACTCCTCCTTCGCCAGAAAGTTCAGCACCCCTTCGGCACGTTGCGATCCCTTTGCCAGGATACGGTAAATCGTACTGCGTGCCCTCTGTACACACGCCGCATCTCTCCCCTCGCAGGCATATTTTGCGCTATCAACGATCGCATCGTACACTCCGATATAGTAGTCAAACACCCGAAAGCCGTGATCCAGAAACGCCCCGAAATGCTCCAGCAACATCCCCGTGATAGGGAAATATCTGTCCGAGAGCTGGATCTTCTTTGTATCGTTGCCGAAGTGTTCCGACAAAGTGTTGTAAAGCACACTTGACTCGGATGCACTGAAGATATCGAACAGCAGCTCTATCGCCGTATTGATCGGACTTCTCTGCGGTTTTTGCACCTCTTTGTCGCTAAGCGCCATATACTTGCGCCGCATATTTTTAGGGTCCATAAAGATATAGTCGCTGCTGCTGTTCTCTGCCAGACGGATCGCCAGATCGAGCGGGACATTGTCAAACACGCCGCCATCCAGAAAAAGGGCATGCTCTTTTTTCCCTTCGTACCAGTAGGTCAGATCGACCTGCTCAAACGCAATGGGAAAAGCGCTCGATGCGAACATCGCCTTTTGCAAAGCATCATCACTGACCAGCCCTGTTTCGGAGAGGTGTATAATGTTGCTTCGCGCCAGCTTCCGCTCATCATAGACCCTTCCCTGCCCTATACCATCCACCTCAAAGCGAAGTGGAATGTGAAATAATTTGTTTTCCAGAGAGATACCGCTGATCGTCACACGCTTGGGCTCCACCCGCGTCACCGCAAACCCGAACGGCACACGGCACTGCCGGTCATAGAGCGGACGGTGCATCTCCTCCAGTATCCTCGCCGCCTGTTTCTCGATCTTTTTACGGCTGAAAAGCGACGTTTGATTTTCCGGATCGACCACACCGTTTTTATCGATCAGCAGATCCTCGAAATCGACCTCTGTCCACATATGGTAAAAGAGATTGTCATCGACGGTATTGTTCAGATCCAGCGCATCTTTGCTCCGACACCACGCAAGCGTCGACATCAGCGTATTGATCGCTCCCGCCGAAGCCCCTGCGATCGACTTCATGTCAATATCCGTCCGTGGTGAATAGTGCTTCAGATAAGCCATATATTTCAACAGCGCCCAGTTATATCCCGCCTCGTACGCGCCCAGACTGATACCCCCGCTGATCACCAGTGAAAAGTTATTGTGTTGCGGTCTCGCCCAAAGAGGCATAGCGTAAAATAAAAATGACAGAAGTAAGAGAGTAAACTTTTTCATAAAAAAATTCTAGCATGAAATTGTTTGGAAATATGTATAAGCAATTTATATTTTATCTACCTTACATATAAAACTATTAAATATATTTTACATTTTACTAAGTAAATTATCATTAACTTATTAAATTTTTTGTTGTATCATCAGTCACGAAAGTCATAAAAAGGAGCAAAACATGATTAAAAGACTCTCATTTTTGGTGGCCGGTATCCTGGTTACATCAAATTTGTGTGCATCAGCTACACAGACAGGGATATCGCTAAAATACGGACTTTCATCCATAGATAACGACGATGGATGGAAACTCAAAAACAACTCATTCGGTCTTGATTTACATTACGACACCGGAGGCATCCTTTCTCCAAGATTGGATTTTACGTATATCAAAATAGATGATAAGAAAAAATGGGGCGGTGTCAGTGCACTTTACCAGGCTGCCCTCGGGTTGCAAGCGGGTACATCACTCTCTATGATCAACGTAGCACATGAACTCTATCTTTTCGGCGGTATCGGGTATGAATATGTCCAAGACAGCACAAAAGTGTTCGATTCTCAGCCATATGTTCAAGGTGGTGTCGGTGCGACATTCGGAATCAATGATGAAGTTTCACTCTTAACAGAATTCAGAGCCATCCAGGTAATCGACAGTAACGATGACAAGAAAGATGAGGATAACGAATATGCTTTTTTTATCGGTGTCAACATCCCCTTTGGCACATCACCGCAAGCACCGGTAAAAGTTACCAGAGAAGCACCGGTTCCCGCACCTGTTATCCAACCGGCACCGGTACCTGTACCTCCTGCACCTGTTATCCAACCTGAACCACAACCGATAACAGTACTTGACTCAGACAATGACGGCGTACCGGATAATGAAGATCTCTGCCCTGATACAGTTCTGACAGAATCTACTCAGGTCAGTGAAAGAGGCTGTGAAGAGACTGTCGTACAAGACAGTGACGGCGATCTTGTACCAGATGGTGTCGATCAGTGCCCTAACACACCGGAAAACGTTGAAGTTGATTCACGAGGTTGTGCAATGCGTATGACTTTAGATATCCATTTTGATACCGATAGCGACAGAATAAAGCCCGAATCCATGGAGCAAATCAAGCTATTTGCACGCTACATCAGAGATCTGCCTGAAGACACTATCGTAACGATAGTAGGTCACACAGACAATGTAGGAAACGAAAAATACAACAAAAAACTTTCCTACAAAAGAGCCATCGCCGTACGAAAAGCGATATTGGCACAGGGCGGTATCGACTGGAGAAAAATCAAAGCTGCAGGAAAAGGTTCTGCAAATCCGGTCTCAAATAACACAACTGCCGCAGGCAGAGCGGCAAACAGACGAATTGAAGCTGTTATGACACATACAGGAGATGCACAATGAAAATAGAAAAAAGCCTATTGGCACTTAGTATTGCAACGATATTCATGATAAGCGGCTGTGGAGAGGACAGAAGTCATCCAAGAGGCAAGCAAAATCTTGTTCCAGGAAAAGATCCCATACCTTATATCACCGAAACAGCACGGGGTAAGAAGATGATCGCACGTAACTTTGTATATATTCCGGGCGGATTTGACGTAGATGGTGACGGTGTAAATGAAGGCGGTTTTTGGTTAGCCAAATACGAAGCACGCCCTACATACGGCGATATCAATATCAGTAATGAGTCCAATATCTCCGCGCTAATAAAAAATAACTTCAAAGCATTTGACGGTACCGGTTTTGGCGCAGATATCAACACCAGCACCTATAAAGAGATATCAGCCGTAGATGCCGGGCTTCAACCTGTAAAAGTCACATTTAACAATATTGACAGTCCGGTAAACAATATCAGTGCACTTGAAGCTGTGCTCTCTTTGAAACACTCTCAGATCACCGATGGATATGCGATCGGTCTGCCTTCTGAAAAAGAGTGGATGCAGTTGGTCAAACTCGCTGTCAACAATCCTGACAACTGGACAGGCGGTCTTGGCGTAGGACAACTCAAAAATGAGCTCATCTTTGCCAACGGATTGCTGGGAAATGATACCAATGTGCCAAAAGATTACACACAAACAGTCTCTGAACTGGCAGATTCACTATCGGAGTGGACAACGGGTGGATATAAAACAGCCGATACTATTTTAGGTCTAAAAAGCTATAATGCGATCGATACTTCAAAAATCCCAAACTGGTGGATACCCAAACTTCAAGAAAACAATACAACACTTACATCAGTCGGAGTTTATGACGGTCGTAATAACATAACTCCTATTGAAAATCAAATAATCAATATATCTGGTACCAACAATGGAGCTTATGCCCTCACTGCCCGAGGTGAACCGCAAGCACTACATGAAGGTATAGCAACAGCACGTGTTCAATACGGATTTGCTGCCAAAAGAGATACAATCGGCTTTAGAGCCTCCTCAGCTTACATCAAAGCAAGCCACTACCCTTACGAACTACAATAGTAAATATCCCGGAGGCGGACTTTTTGAAAAGTCCGCCTCTCAAAACCATCCAAACTACAATACGAACTATTTGACCGGTAAGCAATACCAAAACAGTAAAAAGATTTATTTATAAATATTGAATCAAGAAGTGAGCAAAACCTCACTCTTACAGAGATTTTGCCCAGTAGTTGGTGTAGTAATTAGAAGTTATGATTACAGTAGGGGCATTTTTTAGCCTCAATCGGTATCTCCATTGCACAATCAGGGCAATGTTTGGTAGTAGGCGCTTCCTCTTCTTTATTTTGTAATTTGTTGATAGCCCTAACCATCATAAAAATCACAAAGCCGAGAATCAAAAATGAAAGGGCATTGTTGATAAATAGACCATACTTGATAGCAGGTGCTCCGGCAGCTTCTAAATCCGCTAAAGACGCATAATCTTTTCCATCAAGCGCAATAAAGCTATTTGAAAAATCAACTCCACCCATCAACATACCGATCGGCGGCATGATGATATTGTCCACCAAAGACTTGACGATAGAGGCAAACGCCGCACCGAACATAAAACCTACAGCCATATCGACCGCATTGCCTTTTAACAGGAAATTTTTAAACTCTTTTAACATAAATAACTTTTCTCCTTCTATTTTGTATAAAACAAGCAAACCGGAAGTCGATCTTGCGACCGACTTTCCTAAAGCTTATGCAAGTTTTGCATCCATGCCGATTTGTTTTGCTATTTTCGCATAAAACTCTTTTTCTTCGCCACTTACACGTTCTCCTCCGAAACCTAAAAAGCCACCTTCTTTAGCTGCTTTGGCAACGTTTTCGGCGATAGAGAGCAGCCACTCGTAATACTCCTTTTTCTCTTGCGGAGTAGCTTTTTCATCAAGCAATTTGGCGACTTTTGCCACCTCCTCGAGAGCCCACTCTTGCATTTTTTCAGGAGAGTCAATCCCTTTTGCTTTAAACATCTGTTTTGATTTTTCCTGAAACTCTTTAGTCTTTTCTCGGATCTCTTTCCAGTCCTCCATATTGGGTAAAATAGCAGTGATAATCGCATTGTCGGGAAATTTTTTTGTACCCGACAGATAAGATTTCGCATTGCTATACATCTCTTTTACCGTTGCCAAACCACTACCTCCGGAAAAGACCATAGCCGATCCTACGATATATGGTGTATTGGTCAGTAAAAATTGTTCTTCTTCTGTAAATCTGTTATCGATTGACATCTTCATTCCTTATAGATTGATTTTTACACACAGGATTTACACTTTTCGGATCAACCTTAACAGGAAGATAAGTACGATAGCACCGACAACCGCGGTGATAATCGTGCCAACCAAACCACTTCCGGCTGACGCGCCAAAATAGTTAAACAAAAAAGCGCCCAAAAACGAGCCTATGACACCGATGACGATATTGGACAACAAACCGCCGCCGCCTCCCATAATCAAACCGGCCAGCCAGCCGGCAACAGCACCGATCGCTAAAAAAATCAATAAATTGATTGGATCCATTGTATCTCCTTTCTAAATAAGATAAATATATTATAGGAGCACATTACATAAAGTTAGTTTAATTTATCCTAGTAAAAAATTAAGATAATTTTATTTGATACTTATGCAATTTTTTGTTTCTAAAAACTAAATAAATAAACTTTTGTGACGATTTACATTTTGAACCAACACAAAAAAAGGAATATTGCATATGCGTAAATTGAAAAAGCAAATCAAAGCAGTTGCCATCACCGCTAGTTTGGCAGTTTGTACACAACTCTCTGCGGCAAATTTATCAGATAAAAATATCTATGCAGGTTTTCAATCTTCATGGCCTTCACATGGATTAAGTGTCAAGATGGATTTCACAGACAAGATCACAGGTCAAGCCGTTGTAGGATTTTTAGGAGATCTTCACAACTATTCTGTACGCGGACTTTATAAGTTTACAAAAGAGCGGTTTTACAATATGTACGGATATGGATCAATCGGACTTTGGACATGGGATAGCGACTATGTCGGATGGGAAGATGAGTCTGTTGTCGGCATCGGCGGCGGTGCAGGAATCGAGTATGATTTAAGAGGACTTGACTCCTCTTTTATACCACTTTTTGTAAATGCCGAACTAGGACTCAATATCGCTAGTTTTGACCATTATGATTTTAGTAGTATCGGTATTGGTGTAGGACTTCACTACAAATTTTAAGCGTATATAAACATTTAAATAAAGGATCATTATGAAAAAAGTTTTATTAGTAGCTACAACAGTCGCAACGTTGGCATTACTTCAAGGATGTTCAGAGAAAACAGCCGGACTGGATAGTGCTTATCTCAACAAAAACAGAGGTGCAGCCGGTGCGCAAATCTCCAGTACAGAAGCCGTACAGTACGCAAGACAACAGAGACTTACAGCAGAAGAGATTCGCTTGGAAAACATGAAAAGACATCAAAAAACAGACTCTATCAAAGAGGCCGGTGAAGCAGCAAGTTCCGCTTCCTGGGGTATCATGAATGGCGTTGGTGCTATCAACAGCCTCAAAAGTCTTTTTTAGACAAAAGAGACTGTATGAAAAAGTTTTTTCTTATCCCGTTGGCAGCACTCCTTTTTACTGCTTGTAGTAGCAAAAGTGTTGTCGTCAACGATATTCCGGCAAAAAAGACCTACGTCAAAGCAGATGCACCGGGAGAACCGGAGTACAAAGGCAATCCCAATTCTGTCTATGATGATGGTCCACGTTATCATGGTTATTGGGGACACTATTATTACTAAAAAAAGCGTTATGCAGGGTCGATGCCCTGCATAACACCTATACTTTCATATCTATACATTCACAAAAAACACCGCTCCCGTCAAAATCCCCATCTCGACGATCTCGATCATAAACCCGAGTCCATCGCCATTGACAAATCCAAAACTCTTTTGCAGCCATCGGTAGAGGAGATAGACTGCTGCCAACGTAAGAGGCAGTAGCCACAGATAGCCTGCAAAGAGCAGCGCCGCTGCCACAAAAAGCGTTATCCAGAGCATCTCTTTTGGCATCAGCTGTTTTTGCATTTTATGGATAAAGTGCGATCCTTCATGAAAACGTCCCAAAAAGATCACCCACACCGCACCGAAGCGGCTGAGTATGAGTGCTGAGACCACGGCGCTATATGCATCTGCGGCAAAGAGCATAGTCATCGAAGCGATTTTCACCAGTGCCAGACCAAATGTCCACAACGCTCCGATCGCTCCGATGTTGGGGTCTTTCATGATGGTATAGCGCTCTTTACCGCTGTGTCCGCCGTGCCAGGCATCGACCACGTCCGCTACCGCTTCCAGATGCAAAAAGCCGTACATGAAGAGGTAACAGACAGAGACGATAAATGCGACATAGTAGCGGTTGGCATACCCGGACAAAGAGGCAAAGATCCCGCTGCAAAGCAAACCCAGCACGAGTCCGGCAAGCGGCAGGGTAAGCGCCAGATAGCCGTAACTCTTTGCATCCACTTTCCGCACACGGTAGGGCACGGGGAGTCGTGTGAAGTAGCCCAGCCCCAGAGCCACTCCTTCCAGAAACGCTCTCATTTCAACCGTTTTGGCAGTCCGACCACCACTTCGTACACTTCGTCGCACGCCGCGGCAACCTGCTGTCCTATCACCCCGCTGAGGTCGATGTATCTGCGTGAGAGCGCATTGTCTGAGATGATTCCGCTGCCGACACTGTTGAGCACAAAAACCACATCCGCCTCTTTGCCGAGTACCGCATCCAGTATCGGTTCATGCGCGATATCCGCTTCCAGTAGATTGAGTATCCACATACTGAGGCAGTCTACCAGATAGCTTTGTCCATCTTCGATCACCCGATTGAGAAAGAGCGGCTCTTCGAGCGTCACAAACCGATCCGCCCGCTGTTTTCGATGCTGCGCAAGCCGCTGCTGCATCTCCACATCGGCGTAGCTGTCGTCATAGGTGGCGATGTAGTACGGCTTTTGGGTAGCGATCTCCAGAATCTTCTGCTCCG
>QNZT01000005.1 GCA_003978455.1 Sulfurospirillum sp. | reverse complement strand
GTGGAATCAACGGTGGTGCGTTTTTATACGAACGATCAAAGCGCTTTGATGTTCCCGGTGCCGCATCGGTATATTTCACCGGTGGCGGTGTTACTGTATCTTCGTTGTAAAGATCGGTTTTTCTCAGCCCCAGAGACTCTTCAGAGACACTGTTTCCGGCTCCGGCAGCACAGCCGACAGCAACAATCGCTACCAGTGACAGCAAACCAACCCATGATTTTTTTAATTTCATAGTTACTCTCCTTTATTTTTCACTTATATAATTTCTAATATTAAAACCAAGTGCGTCATCATCACACACATCAACACATCTTCCGCAGTTTGTGCACTCAGCCATCTTGACAAACTCACTTCGTTTTCCGATCATATTCAATACCTGTACTTCAGGGCAAACATCTTTACACTTCATACAAAGTGTACAGTTTTCACTGGTATGCTTTACCCTTAATAGGTTGAACTTCCCGATCACGGAGTGTACCCCGCCAAGCGGACAGATATGCCCGCACCAGCCGTTTTTAAGTACAAAAAGATCAAACAGAAAGATCGCAAGCAGCAACCCGATCCCGGCTCCGAAGCCGAAGATGACCCCCCGGTTCAGAATCGTGATAGGGCTGATGATCTCAAATGCCGCCAGCCCCGTTACAAACGAAACTACCAAACCTATGATGATCATATAGTAGCGAATATTTCTGCTTGCCCAGACTTTACGCTCGATTTTGTCCAGATAGAGTACCCGTCTGAGCCAATTTGCCAGATCGGTTACCATATTGACAGGACAAACCCAGCTGCAAAAAGCACGACCTCCGATAATCCCGTAAAAAAGTGCGATTATCACCGCCCCGACAAGAGCATTTATACCGATCGTCGCTCCGGCAGCGAACATCTGCAAAATCGCAAAAGGATCGCTGAGCGGTACAGTCTGCAATATAGAGGAGCTTGACAAATCTCCGGTCAGAATCTTCCATCCCCATACATTTCCTGCAAAGTAGAGAAAAAGCAGAGTCAACTGTGTAATACGTCTCAAAATGAGATATTTATAGTTACTCCACTTCATCTAATACTCCACACCCATATTGAGGTAATCCTGCGGTTTTTTCTCACTTCTCTTGTCGTGCGTCGTAACATCCTGGTTGACACGTGTTTTGATACGCTGCTGATCTTTTTTGTCCCACCCTTTGACATAATGGGCACCCGGACGACCGAGTGCTATCTCTCTCGGCAAAACAAAGATCGCCGCTTTTTCCGTAACGCAGGCATGCTCGCACAATCCGCAGCCGGTACATGCATTCATATGCACTACCGGTTTTAAAAAGGCATGCTTGCCGGTACGTTCATTGCGATCGTATTCCAAAGATATCGCCACATCCATCAACGGACATGCACGGTAACAGGCATCGCACTGGATACCCCAGAACGCGATACATGAATTTTGATCCACCACAGCAAGCCCCATATCCATCATCTTAGGATCAGGTTTGTGATCCTTTCCGCTGACAGACTTCAGGTCAAGCGCGCCTGTAGGACAAACCGGTACACAGGGGATATCCTCGCACATGTAGCAGGGAACATCCCTCGGTTTGAAAAAAGGCGTACCGATGGTTACATCGTCTTCGGCTTTCGCCATTTTCAGCGTTGCCGGACGCTGTTTGCCTGTCTCTTTGTCAATATTCTCCGGACGATTGAAACATGCTTCGGAACAGAGACCGCATTTGATACACGTTTTTAAAAAATCATCTTCTTTCAATGCTGCAGGAGGTCTGAGTGTAAGAGGAGAGCTTTTGGCTTTTTCGGCATAACCAGCCCAAAGCAAACCTCCCATGACACCAAGACCAGCGTTTTGCGCTAAAAGTGTGAAAAACTTCCGCCTTTCACTGATTTTGGGTTTTTTCTGCTCTTTGCTCACTGCATCACCTTTATGCGGCACCGGAAAAATCTCCTCCGATACCGTTTATATTATATTCTATATTATGCTTTGTACAGTTTTACCGCACATTTTTTATAGTCGGTCTGTTTGGACATAGGACATGTCGCATCGAGTGTGACTTTGTTGATAAATACTTTTTCATCGAACCATGGTACAAATACCAGTCCCTGAGGTGGTCTGTTTCTTCCTCTGGTCTCGACTCTCGCCTTGACTTTACCACGTCTGGACTCAACCCAGATCAGCTGACCGTTTTTGAAGCCTTTTGCTTTGGCATCTTTAGGATTCATATAACAGAGTGCTTCAGGTACCGCACGGTAAAGCTCAGGTACACGCATAGTCATCGTACCACTGTGCCAGTGCTCAAGAACACGTCCTGTACACAACCATGTATCATAGTTGCTGTCAGGCATCTCCGGTGGATCCATGTATGGTCTGGCAAATATCTTGGCTTTGTTCGGCAATGCAAACTTACCTTTGGATTTGTCCGGACCGGTCAGGTTACCCTGGAGAATCTTTTTCGCAAGCGGTCCATAGAACGCGAAGTCGCCGCCCGGGTTCGCTTTGGCTGCATACGGATCGTATTTGACATTAAATCTCCACTGTGTCTCTTTACCGTTGACTACCGGCCACTTGAGACCTCTTACTTTATGATAGACTTCAAATGGAGCGAGATCGTGTCCGTGTCCTCTACCGAAGCTTGCATACTCTTCCCAGAGATACTGGTGCAGCATGAAACCGTACCCTTTAAATACTTTTCCGTCTGAACCGACTACATTTCTGCTGTCACCGAGACATTCGGAGTTGTCAAAACCTTTTTGAGGGAAGCTGTTGAGATCGATTTTGTAAGATTTCGCTCTGTCGTTTGCATAGAGGATTTCATACATAGTAGTTTCCGGTTTATAACCCATCGCTTTCGCTTTTTCACGAACGTCAGGCAGTTTCTTACCGTTTCTGAGTGTATATGGACCCCACAGATCGTTGACGGTAAAGCGTTTGGAGAGTTCAACCCACTGCCACGTATCGGACATCGCATGACCTACAGGAATTACCTGCTGTCTCCAGTGCTGTGTACGTCTCTCGGCATTTCCGTAAGCACCCCATTTTTCATAAATCATCGCAGATGGAAGAACGAGATCGGAAACTTTTGCTGAGATACCGGGATACCCGTCAGAAGTAACGATAAAGTTGTCCATCTCACGTGCTGCTTTGATCCAGTGTCTCGCATTTGCAGTATCCTGGAACGCGTTACATACGTTGACCCATGCAAACTTGACTACACCGTCTTCGATATCTCTGTGGATTTTAACGATATGCTGATTTCCGACAGGGTTGAGCGTACCTTCAGGAATATGCCAGATTTTTTCCGCTTTTGCTCTGTGTTTTGGATTTTTGACCATCATATCCGCAGGCAGTCTGTGGCAGAATGTACCGACTTCTCTCGCAGTACCGCATGCTGAAGGCTGTCCTGTCAGAGAGTATGCACCGTTACCCGGTTTTGCCTGTTTGTTGAGTAGGAAGTGGACATTGTAGGAGAGTGTGTTGTCCCATGTACCACGTGTATGCTGGTTCATACCCATTGTCCAGAAAGAGACCACTTTTCTATCTTTTTCGATATAAAGTGCTGCAAGATCTTTCAGTTTTTTCTTGAAGCTCTCAAGAGATTCGTTCGGATCACCTTTTGCGATTTTCGCTACATAGTCAAGCGTAAACGGCTCAAGTGATTTTTTGTACTCTTCAAAAGAGATTTTCCAGTGCTTGAGCGTACCCGGAGTGTGTTTCATGACATCACCCTCTTTGTACCCGTATGGTGCAAGTGCAGGCGCTTCTTTTGCAGATACTGTTGTAGCCATCTCTTTTTTGATGATTTCCATCTCTTTGGCGCTGTATTTGCCCTCTTTGAGAGATTTCTCACCGGCTCTTCTCATACCGTAACCGATATTGACAGGACCCGTTGCAAAGACAATATGCTTCTTGATAAAATCCCAGTCAATCGCTTCAGGATGGTTATAGACAATCTCACGCGCGATGTAGTTCCAGAGTGCAAGGTCTGTATTTGGAGAGAAGATGATATTGAAGTCACCAAGGTCACACGTTCTGTGTGTGTATGTCTGGATATTGACTACTTTGACACGATCCGGATCGGAAAGCTTTCTGTCCGTTACACGAGACCAGAGGATCGGGTGCATCTCTGCCATATTTGAACCCCAGGTAACGATAGTATCTGTCAATTCGATATCATCATAACATCCTGACGGCTCATCGACACCGAAAGTCTGGTAAAAACCGACAACCGCGGAGGCCATACAGTGACGTGCGTTTGGATCAAATGCATTGGATCTGAAACCGGCTTTCATCATCTTCTGAGCCGCGTAACCTTCCATGATAGTATATTGACCTGATGAGAATACAGCGACACCCTCAGGACCGCTTGCTTTGAGCGCTTTTCTGATATGTTTTTCCATCTCATCAAATGCGCGTTTCCATGAGACAGGTTTAAATTGACCGTGTTTGTCAAACTCACCCTTGTCATTCATACGAAGCAATGGTGTTTTCAGCCTGTCTTCACCGTACATGATCTTCGCGTTGAAGTATCCTTTAATACAGTTCAGACCCCTGTTTACCGGAGCTGCCGGATCACCTTTAACGGCAACGATTTTACCGTTTTTGGTTGCCAGCATGATACCACAACCTGTACCGCAGAAACGGCAGGCCGCTTTATCCCATCTCCAGCCCTCTTCACCTTTGGCTGCCGCAGCCTGCACTTCTGATGGAACCGTGATTCCAACAGCACTTGCCGCTGCCGCTGCCGCCGAACTTTTTAAAAAGTCACGTCTGCTAATTGACATATAGCCTCCTTTTATAAAATTAAACTATTACAGCATAATTATAGGAAAAATAGAGGCACCAAATATTGATCTGTATCAAGAAAATATGACAAATATAAGTTTTTATTATTTTATGTGTTAATTTATTAAACTATTTTTATTAAATCACTATTTTTATGATTTTCACATAGTATTTTCTCGACTCGCTCCTGCCAAAGTTTGCCAAACGCTTTTTGCTCCTCTTCAGTAGCACTTTGCATCATAACTTTCTGCATCAGCGGCTGCATCTGAGGACTCGGCGGCACGACATTGGGGTTGTAGTAGGCATCGACACTTTTACCTGTATCTGTCCTGGTAAAACGCGCACTCGAATCTATCGGCGCATTGAATGACATCAGAGAGTGTCTCGCGAAGTTCCCGTTCAACCCTTTAAAACCGCTCGTCTCCGTCGCACCGGTGATATCGGATATGACGTTCCCGATCACACCCGCAACACCATCCTGTTCATCCTCTTTAAACTCAACCTTAATCTGTCCACGTACTGGTAAAGTATCAGGATAAAGCACCTCCAGCGCACGCAGCGTCATCAGATACGCTCCTGCCACCGTCGGACAGCTATGCCCCGCAAGCTTCACTATCTCTTTGTACGTAAACGTGATCTTCCCGTCCGTAAAACTTCCCAGCACCTTGCTGAGCGGATCAAAAAGTGTAATCGTCTCTACTCTGTCAAAAAATTCCGGATAGTTCATGTTATTTCGCTCCTAACGCTTTTTTTACTTCATCACTCGCCATGGAGATATTCCACGCCGGCTCCCAAACCACCTCAACATCTACAGAGTTCACATCCGGCAGCTTCAGCACCGCATCCTTCACCCACTGCACCATCATCTCATGAAGCGGACAACCACGCGTAGAAAGCGTCATCTTCACATCCACATGATCCCCCTCTACCTTCGCATCGTAAATCAACCCCAGTGAGACAATATCAAACCCCACCTCAGGATCGATCACCGTCTTGATCGCTTCGTATACATCTTCTTTAGTAGCCATAATAACCCTTCTCTATTTTTTATTAAATTAACGCTTTTGGAACAAAGTCCCAAAAGCTACGCTAACGCTATGTTCTGCTCAGCGCAGGGCTCACGCGCAGATGAACCGCGCTTGCATTTTCTCAACTTAATTTGATCGTTCCTTACAAATAGATAAAAACAGTTAACTATGATAAGTTTCTATGCATATTAAAAAAGAGACTCAGACCGAAGGGAGGATTTGCTCTCTTTTTTAATATGCATAGAAACAGAACCACATCAACTACCCATTACTCACGATAACTCAAAGTATAATAAATGTTATACAAAACCAAAAAAGCACTCAAAGCCATCACCACAGTCCCCGCGACAAACAACACCTTGCTGACAAACAAAATCCCGACCGCACTCACCACAGTCCCAAACAACGTCACCCAAAACTGCCAGTCCGCCACCCGCTCAACCACCATATCGTTCAACATAGGTACCTTCTGCTTCCCCACCAGAGGCGAATACCGCTGATACCACACCAAAAACGGCAATATCTTATAAATATGCCCGATAATAATCGTCGCCAGAAAACCAAAGAAAAACAGATACCCCGCAAACATCCCCAGATTTTCCAAGCCAAACAGATACGACAAAAGAAAAACGACAACAGAAAGCACAAAAAAGAGAAACGAAGCGATCATATTCTTCGCCCAGAAATCATTCTGCTTCCGAATCCGCGCCGAAAAAATCAACCACATCTGATACGCAAACAACCCCAGCGCAATCAAAATCAACACAACAGACGCACCCTCCAGCCAGACAACACCCCTCAAAGCCGCCACCATATAGAGCGCCACCCCCGCCGTGACAAAATAAAACGCACGATTCACCGGTTTCTCGTCAAAACCATGAGAGAGCGAAAACATCGGAATCAACACCATCGCCACACCCATCACCGTCATCATGACATACCCGATCAACACACCCGCCATATGCGCACTTACGATACGCAGCACATCCGTCTCCAAAAAACCGTAGAAAAGATTGAGTGCAGCAATCAGACCAAACGTCACTGCAATAAAAAGAAAAAGATTCGACACAAAAATAAACTTCGCCGAAATACTCCACTCTTCGATATTGCGATACGTCAGAAAGATATTGACCGTAAAAATCAACATCGAAATATAGACCAGAAGCGAACCGTACGGCAGCAGAAACAGCATCTTTTCATGCGCAAACGCATACGCCATCACACTAAGCCCCACCACATAGAGATAGAACTGGATATAGGCAAAATCTTTGGAAAAGAGCGGAATCTCCAAAATCACCGGAACAAGCTGATACATCGCTCCGAAGATGATCATCATCACAAAGCCCAGCAGATAGAGATGTGAAAGCGACGCCAGCGTCGAAGAGACAACATACCCGCCAAGCTCATCCGCATAAAACGGCAACACAAACGACGTAAGCATATAGAAGAACGACCCCGCTATCATGAAGTGCGCCACCAGATTAAACGGCGGCGCCATCTCTGTGGCTAACTGTTTCGCCATCTCTTACCCGTGACAGCTAGCGTCGTTCAAATCCGCTTTCTCACTCGCACCCTCTTTATAGGTAAAGAGCAGTTTCACTTTTCCGTCAGGCATCTTGATATCCTGGATATTGTAGTTATCCTCGATTTTCCCCAGAAGCCCCATCGGTTTTTTATGGTTGATCATCACTACCGAAGTATCTGGATCGACAAATTGCAGCGCGATCATCGCATTGACCATCGGCTCCGGAGGTCCGCACTCGGAGGTATCGAACTCTATCACTCTTCCTTCACCCACTTTATACTCATAAAAAGGCACCGTCGCCCCTTCCGGATGAAACTCTTTCGCATCCGCAGGTTTTTCAAGCTTATTGATATCCAGCATAACCATACTCCTATAAAATATTTCGAATCTGTATTGCCAGCCAGAGGATGACAAAATTGAGAGAAAAGATCAACAGAGATGTACCCCGCGCCAAAATCTTCTCCTTCAGCGTCTTATCACGTCCGTTACTTTTCAGTGATACGAACATGTGTACTATAGTCGCAAGCGTAATCAGCGCAACAAGCGCGATCTTTACGTGCATATAGTACCCAAGTTCGTAGGTAAATTTTCCGGGATTGTCATGAAAACCATTGACAATATACATATAGGTTCCGGTCAATAACAAAATCACCAGCACTACGGCTTCAAAATAGCCATAGAGAGGGCCTATGTAAAAGTAGACTACTTTTTGTGCCTCTTTATCCCTGAGTGTGATACCCAGGACAAAAAGTAGCATGGAGCCGCCAATCCACGTTGCTGCAGCGACAATATGTGTAAATATAACTATTTCGTACATGACAATCCTAATTTCACTTACCGGCTATTACTATATTCTCTTTTTGTGAATATTGCATTGACTTATGTCAATAATAAGTGTTTTTTTATCCTATTTAAACTGATCTTTTGAAGCAGAATGACGATTATAGTGCAAGAGAGTTAAAAAGATATAATCTAATGCCATTACGTTAAGAAAATTTAAGCGCAGTTTATCTGCGTGTGAGCGCTGCGTTAAGCAGAACACAGCGTTACTTAAAAGGATACTTCATGAAAACCATAGTCATCATCGGAGCAGGATACGGCGGTCTGAGAGCGGCGGAACTGCTCTGCAAAAACACCCCTCACCGTATCATCCTGATAGACAAAAACCCCTACCATTATATGCAGACAGAAGTGTACGGCTATATCGCAGGCAGATTTGACATGTCCGACATCGCCGTCGACCTCGAAAGTTTCACCCGCGGTCTGGGAGATCAGATCACTTTCGTACAGGAGAACGTCACACAGATCGATGCGGCAAACAAAACCATCATCACCGAAACCGGCAGCTATCACTACGACTATGCCATCCTCGCCGTCGGTGCCCAAACCAACTTTTTTACCTTTATCGAAGGGCTCAAGGAGCATACCCACGGTATCAAAGATATTCAAAGAGCATTCGCTTTCCGGCAGGCATTTGAGAAGAGACTCGCAGACAAACTGCAAAACAAAACATTCAAACGCGCCGGCGACCTGCATATCGCCATAGCAGGAGCGGGACTCAGCGGCGTCGAGATCGCGGCGGAGATGGCACACACCCTCAAACGGTACGAAAAGATACTCGCCCGCTGCAGCCGCCGTCTCAAGATATCCCTCATCGACGCAGCACCGACCATACTTCCCGGTATGCATCCCTACATCATCGACAAAGCGCGAAAGAGACTTCATGAACTCGGCATAGAACTCTATACCGACGCATTTATATCGCAGATCGGCGAACGCAACATCACCTTCAAAGACGGCACAAAACTGGACTTCGACTTTATCATCTTCACCGCAGGCATCAAAGCAGCCGACCTGACAGCCACACTCGACACAGAGAAAAACCGCATCGGGCAGATCATCCCCGATGCACACCTCATGGTCAAAAACTATCCCGACCTCTTCACCGTAGGAGACTGCACCGAGATCAAGGACAACAAAGGAAATATCCTGCCGCCGACAGCCCAGACCGCGGAAAAAAGTGCAGCGTATGTGGCAACCTATATCGAGCAGAAGGAGAGAGGCAAAACACCCGCCCCATTCTCCGCCAAAATCGACGGTGTATTTATCGCACTCGGAGGCACCTATGCACTCGGCATCCTCTACAACACCATCAAAGTAGAAGGCTATCTCGCCTATCTGCTCAAAAAAGCGATCACCCGCTTCTACCGGCTGGGACTGGAACTAAAAGTCAATGCAGGGTATAAGAAGAGGGATTTGAGGATTTGAGACAGTATCTTCGGTCACGTATGCCGGAGGCAAAGCCTTCCAGTTCCAGACAAGGAGAAAAAGCTATAAAAGGCTTTTATATTCGTTGAAGCTTCTTCAGCTATACTCACCGCTATGAAAGATGATTCTAGTTACATCTTTAGTATGCTTTATATTGATGACTCCTCGTTAACAGTACAATTCACCTAAATATCGGACTTATTATTAGATTTTCAACCACTTTAGCGATAAAGTGTATTCAACAAAAAGGATTCTCAATGGCAGAATTAGTAAACGGAACAGTAAAATGGTTTAACAGCGAAAAAGGTTTTGGATTTATCGAACCCGAAGACGGCAGCAAAGATGTATTTGTACACTTTCGTCAAATCAACAGCAACGGTTATGACCGTGTCTCACTCAACGATGGTCAAAAAGTGACTTTCGAAGTCGGACAAGGCGAAAAAGGTCCACAAGCCGAAAACGTTACAGGTCTGTAACCATTCCCATCGGGCAGATCCCTCTGCCCGGTATCCTCATATCACAATCTCCTCATGAAATTTTCGAACCATTTTGCCGGATCAGATCAGGAGGATGCTGTCCGGAAGATATCGACAAAGCGATCAGGGATGCTTCACAGCGCTCTTAAGATCTAACTTCGGTTTGACTTTGACAATACATCGGGCAGTGTGAAATGTCCGTGTAAAGTTAGGATTGGTAAAGAGATCCCCTTCCAGTTTCCAGCCCGTTTTTTTGCTCACCACAACCGACTGTGCCGCTTTACGGTTCAGCCTGCTCTCGCACTCGACCTCCTTGCCCTCTGCAAATGCCGTCTTGACTTCCGCCATACGCCCGGTCGTGATGATATAGTGCCCGGCGATCAAAATAGCAAAAACAGTGATCACGGTAAAAAGGATAAACTTCTTCACCTGTGTCCGTACAAAGGGACGTGTCGCAACGATGATCGCGATCAGCAGAAAAAAGAGAGCTATCGTCAGATTGCCCGCTTCAAGTGTAAAAAACATCTTCATGAAACATCTCCTGTCATTTTCTCTTCCCACGCCGAAAACTCGGGTGTGTAGTATTTGATACGCACTTTTTTGAACTCCCTCGTGGAGTAGAGCGGTCGCTTCTGTTTGTGTTCTATCTCATCGGCTATCGACGCGATGATCGCATTGGTCTCTTCGGTCGTTTTGCCGTGCACCATCGTAAAAAGGTTGTAGGGCCAGTTCTCATATTTGGGACGCAGATAACAGTGGCTCACCGCCGAAAACTCCGCCGCTTTTTTGCCGATCTCTTCTCCTTTGTCGGGATCGACATCCCAAACGACCATCGCGTTGGCGTTAAATCCCGCTTTACGGTGGTTGAGTATCGCGGCAAAACGTCTCATGACACCTGCTTCCTGCAGTTCATGAAGTGTATCGAAGAGTCTCTCGTGTGTGATACCCAGCTTCTCCACCACTTCGGCAAAAGGATCCTCTGTAACAGGAAGATCGTACTGCGTGTGTCGAATCACTTCTTGATGAAACGGTGTTAGTTCGATCTCTTTATATCTGCGTTTCGCGACTTTCTCTTTTTTGGCATCTTTACCGGTGGTGTTGAGTTTGACAGCGATCTTGAACATCTTCAGCGTCGGCAGGATGATCGCATCTTTCGCACCTGTCTTTTGCGCCAGAAGTTCGACTGTCTTCTCCAGCCCCAGTTTGCTGTCCGGCGGTACTGCCAGCGTAAACCATATGTTGAAATCATGGTCACGCTCATAGTTGTGTGAGATACCCGGATGGGAGTTGATCAGCGCAACCGCATCGTCGATCTTATCTTCATCCATCATGAAAGCGACGAGCGAAGAGCTGTATCCCAGTCGTTTCGTATCGAAGATCGGTGAGATCTGGCGGATGATCGAATTCTCTTTCTCTTTACGCAGTGCTGCCAGCACCTCCTCCTCACTGATACCCATTTGTGCCGCAATCTCTGCATACGGATGTTTGGTCAGTGGGAAATTTTTCTGGATAATAGAGAGTAACTCTGCTGTCAACGCTTCGGACATAATAAACCTTTTGTGCTTGATGAATTGTAAAAGAGAATCTTACCCAAATGGGGAGATACTCTTTTTGACTTGTATCAATCAGATTTTACCCTAAATCTGATAAAGTACCGACAATAGAACCCTCTGAATAATTTACTTCTCTCAAACGGCTTCACGGCGGGTATCCCAAAACTCCGTTTTGACCCTACCGCTGCAGATGTTGTTCAAGCAGTACATTATTCAGAGGGTTCAATAAGAAAAGAGGATTCACTATGCAAAAATATAGCAAGTATCTGGGTATCGCGCTGGGATTGGGTTTTTTACTGATTGCACTTGTCGCTTTTATCAACGGACAGCCCCAGAAGCGTGACAGGCAGGTCTATGCACAACTCAAACCGTACATCCCCTACAAAATCGAAAAGAAGATGAGCGGACTGTTCATCCGCGATACGAATACAAACAAAAAGATAGAACCTTCCAACGCCGAAGTCTACAAAGTCCTCGACAATCTCGAAAAAGACTGGGGTGAAAAATACCTCAGACGCGAAGGCAACACCCTCATCGTCGTCAACGACAAAAACGAGACACTCAAACAGATCCCCCTGAACACGCTATCGGCGCAGAAATATGTACACGACTTTTTCGGGCTGTAACACACTTCACTTCTCAAAGTGCTGGTAATCTTTCAGGGAGTGCCAGTTACCGCCCCATTTCCAGCCGTGTTTTTGAAACAGATGCACGATAAAGTCATCTTTATGGATCATGCCGGGTAGTTTTCGGTGCCGGTTGAGATAGGCTGCGGCATTGGTCGGGGAGAAGGTGGTTTTTTGCACACAGGGGTTCAGAAGCGGATTGATATCGATCGCTTTTCCGTAACTGTGTTTTGAAAACTTTTTCGTACCGGCGATATAGCGGCAGTTGAAAGCGGAAGTGTTGTCGGCACGCATCGACGCTTCGTCATCCCCTTTAAAGTGACTCACCGGCTCCATCCCGGCGATGGGAAATCCCTCTCTGTACAAAACTTCAAATATCTCAGCCGCCTCAGCTGCCACATCTTCATGAACGATCAATGCACCCTCTTTTGTCCGATCCTGCAGATCATGATAACGGATACGGAGATAGCGCAGTTTCGCAAGCGGTACAGGGCACCCTTCATGATAGGAGCCGCCGGCGATCATCTCTGCAGCGATATCAGGTGTGATGGGCAAGATGGCAGGTTGTGCACTATCGGCACAAAGGGAGCGAAGAAGCAGTGCGATGTATAACAGGGTTTTTAACATACCCTATTATAGCATCAGTTATTTGTAGTTAGCATCAGGATTTTGGTCTGTTTTTTTGTTCGTCTTGCAACAGATAAGACTTTTCATGAGATGCTTTGAGTCGGCGTTCAAGCAAAAGTTCAACCCAATCTTTCTTTTCAAATTTAGTATTTTTAACAGTTTTATCTATTTTTTCCAATACTTTCATGATATTCTCCTTTCATAAGATGCGGAGAATTATAGCACTCTAAGATTACAATTCGATAACAGTTATTTAACACTATATAAATAAAAAGCAAACAGCAATTTTTATCAGCTCTATTTCAATTTTATAAACATTTGCCAAACGAACCCGCGCCGCACACTTTCCCGTCTCTCCAGACAGCATTGACCAGATTGACCTGTTCGAGTTTCGTTTCGATCAGGTCGGTGCGGCTCAGATCGACATAGCTCAGACTGGCATAGCTGAGATCGGCTGCGGTAAAATCGGCTCCGGCAACTTTGGCGTGGGTGAGGTTCGCGCCGTGGAGATCGGTACCGAAAAAGTTGCAGTTTCGCAGGTCGGCATCTCTGAAGCTGACTTCATGAAGATCACGGTGACTCAGATCGCTTCCCCTCAGATTGATCCCATCAAGCATCGCGCCGGAAGTGAGATTGAGGTCGTAGGACACGATCTCCCCTTCAAGCGTTTTGAGAAAAGCCTCCACATCGGCGATCTGTTTCGGGGTGAACTCTTTGCCTATCTGATATTTGCTCATGATGCGTATGGCTTCTTTGAGCTCTTTGACTTCGCCGTTGTGAAAATAGGGTGCGGTTTTGGTGATATTGCGCAGTATCGGTACACGAAACTTCTTCTCCCCGTTTTTCCCCAGAAAACCGCCGGTATTAGGGAACGCAAAGGGATCGGTTTTAAAGATATCAGCCAGCGCACGCCGCAGCGGAAAGTGCTGGAGGCTCTGTCCGCCGACACTCATCCCGGTATGACACCCTTTGCACCCTTTCTGGATAAAGAGATTCAACCCCCTTTTTGCCGCGGCACCGATGGCGTTGTTGTCTCCTTCCAGAAAGCGGTCATAGGCGCTTCTGGTCAGGAGGGTGCGTTCATAGGCACCGATCGCTTTGCGGATATTTTCAAACGTAACACTTCGGTTGCCCTCACCGCCGAAAATTTTGCCAAACGCTTCCGCATATGCCGGTACCGCCGCCACCCTTTCGACAGCCAGGTCGGGTGTGATATTCATCTCAAAAGGCGCCTGCATCGGTCCGCCCGCCTGCTCTTCGACATCTCCGGCACGTCCGTCCCAGAACTGCCGTTTCGCCAGTGCCGCATTGAGCACGGTCGGGGAGTTGAGATGTTTCGGATTTGCCCGTCCGTGAAAACCGATGGCAGTCGGCAGGTTGTCGTCCCCACCCTCTTCGAGGATATGGCACGTCGCACAACTGATCGTTTTGTCTCTGGAGAGGATCGGATCGAAAAAGAGTTTTTTTCCCAGTGCGATTTTCGCGGGAGAGAGAGGGTTTTGGGGATTGTCCGTCACTTTCAGCAGCGCTTTGTAGGTGGTCGGCACCGCTGCCAGACCGTGGCTCAGCGCATACGCCCTGAGTTCGTCATCAGGCATATACCTGATCTCTTTGGACGGCAGCATCCAGAGTGTGCCGTAGATAGTGACGATACCCAAAAGGGTGATCACTATCAGTCGTGGAATCGTTATCATCATAGCCTCCTTACATCTGATACCATATTGTATCACGTCATAAAAGGGGCGTTCAAGTGACTTTTATCACAAAAAGAATTTTATTTTAGCACTACCGGAAGTTTTTAACCAACTCTTTGGGATAGACACCGTACATCTCGAAAAAGAGTTTGCTGAAGTGTCCCTGATGCCGGTACCCTACCCGCCGTGCCACTTCACCGATGGTCAGCCGGTGCTCCTTCAGAAGGAGGTTTGCCTCTTCGAGACGCAGTCTCTGCACATAGCCGTAAATCGTCGTCTGGTAGACCTTTTTAAAAACCTTTTTGAGTTTGGAACTGTTGGTAGCGCAACGGTGCGACATCTCTTCGATAGAGAGGGGATTGACAAAATTTTCCAGCAGTATCTCCCTGGCACGTTTCGCCAGTACCCGCTCCTCCTCACGAATCGTTTCGGGGACGATATCGAGCAGACCGAAACGGTGTATCATGAACTCTATCACCAGCTCCTGCGCTCTGAGACTCTTCATGAGAGACACACGCTCCACAGCGACGATCTTCTCCGCGAGATAGAGCGAAAGCGCATCAACCGGTTTATCGTCTACCGCTCTGAGCGTCACCTCTTCACGCAGCATCGCGTAAAGATAGTCGATAGGCTCCTCTTTTCTGCCGCTCAGATAGCGTTTCAGAAAAAAGTCGGCGATACACAGGATAAAGAGATCACCGCGCGCCTGCTTCGGAACGGTGATCGTCATATCCTGTCTGGAAGAGGCGTAGATCGACACCCTCCCCGCCCCGTTTCGCACACACAGACCGCCGATATGATCCTCGATGAGACAGTGCCCCTCTTTCACCAGTACCACCATCACAAACGCGTCGATATTCTGAAGCCGGATCTGCTGTGCTCTGTTGTGCAGTGTGCCGCTGAAAAAGAGTACCCCGTTGGAGATATCGATCCGTCTGAAAAAGGAGTCCTCTTCACACAAGAGGTCGGTGATCTTGTAGCGTGTATCGGTGATATTGAAAAAGAGACTCTCCATCTAACGCTCCGCTGCCACCGCTGCCATATCGACCAGTCTCGATGCATATCCATATTCATTATCCTGCCAGGCGCAAATGCGGATCAAGTCACGCTCCTGCACACTGCACAGCGGCAGATCGATCACCGCACTGTGCGGATCGGCGATGTAGTCGGATGAGACTTTCGGTTCATGGCTGAGCGCCAGTATATCTCTGTACCTCTGCGATACCGCTTCATGAAGTGCTGCCCGGATGCCCGTTTGTGTCACATCGCTTCCTGTACGGATGGTCAGATCATAAAAGGTGACAGCATCCAGCGGGATACGGATGCTTTTGGCATAGAGCTTGTCACGAAGATGGGGGAAAAAGTATGCCGTGGCTCCGGCAGCACTGCTTTGCAGCGGGATGATATTTTGTGTAGCGCTCCGGGCGCGGCGTGTATCCTGCGAATAGTGTTTCGTGTCGAGCAACCTCTGGTAACTGGTATAGCTGTGGTACATACTGAGCATCGCACTCTCTATACCAAATGCATCCTCGATGATACTGAAAACCGGAACGATGGCATTTGCCGAACAGCTCGATGCAGAGATGACAGGCTCCGCCGCATAACGGGAGTCGTTCACACCCCGGATATAGACAGGCATCTCATCCCTCGGAGGGGTGGAGACCACCACTCTTTTTGCGCCCTGTTGCAAAAACGGCTGACATGACGGCAGCGTCAAAAAGTATCCGCTGCACTCCAGCACGACATCGACACCGATCTTTTCGAGCATCAGTTTTCCGGGATCAGATTCCCGGCATAGTGTTACCGGCTGCCCCGCGACAATCATCCGCTCTCCCTGAAGCGAGACTTCATGAGGCAATGTGCCATAGACAGAGTCATACCGAAACAGCATCTGCATCTGTTCAAAACTGTAGATATCGTTGATACCGACCAGTTCAAAACGGGGATCGTTCATGAGGATTCTCGCCGCACATCTTCCGATACGCCCGAATCCGTTGATAAAGAGGCGGATCTTTTCAGATGCCATAGTAACTTCTTACCCGGCGTTCAAAATCCTCGTCACTCAGTTCCCGTCGCATCGGTATAAATTTACGCGCTTTGTCCCCGGCTGTCCTGCGTGCGGGAGCATCGCTCTGCTGGATAATTTCATGAAGCATCACCGCGATTTGTGCCGCATCGTTTCCGTGGTTGATCTGCTCTAAGATAAGCGGCAAAAGCTGAGAAACGGTTTGCGCATAAGGAGAGTTTTCTTTCCGGATCCCTTCGTTGACGACAAGGTTGTCCCGGGCAAAATTGGTATCGAAAAAACCGGGCATGATAGAGTGCACCCGGATACCGAAAGGGCGCAGTTCATAACGCAACGAGTCGGTCACACCCTCAAGTGCATATTTGCTGGCGTTGTATAAGGTAAAAAGCGGCAAACCGATCTTCCCCAGAAAGGAGCTGATGTTGACAATCACACCCGCTTTTTCTCTTCTCATGAGAGGGATCACCGCTTTGCACATCCGAAGCACTCCAAATAGATTGACATCAAACTGTCGCAGCATCTCCGCTTCGCTCACCTCTTCGACTGTAGAGACCAGTCCGTAACCGGCATTGTTCACCAGTACATCGATGCGTTCCAGTTTTTGGACGGCACGCGCTACAGAGTTTTGATCGGTGATATCAAGCGCGATCGGAACAAGGTTTTCAGAGGCGATGTCGGAGAGTTTTTCGGGTGTCCGGCTGCCGGCATAGACAGTGTATCCGTTTTTTGAGAGATAGTATGCACTCTCCCTGCCCATACCGCTGCTGCATCCGGTGATCAGCACTACTTTTCGATTCTTTTTCATAATGGCTATTATAATGAAAAAGAATCCTCTTTTAGTTGATAAATATCAAACGAACTTTGCCCCGACGCGCATGGTGCTTTCATCTTTTTTGTTGAAGAGATAGACCATTTCGATTTTCCGTCCGTCAAGATGTCTCTCGTTGTTTTTCGCCCGAATCGTATAGACAACGCCTGTTTTACAGACAAACTGCGGATCTTTTTTCGTCACCACCAGTGAGATACCACCCTCGGATATATCATAGACATAACAGCAAATCGTATGTTTGCCGTTGGTCACATCTACCGTGATCGGAGGTACGATCAGTTTACGGACACTCTGTCGTTTGTCCACTATCACATCGAACTTGTCGGAGAGATTTTGCAGATGTGCACTCAGCTGCGTGATGGAACTGATCGACTTTTCCACCACACCGGAGTTTTCATTGAGTACGAAAGAGCTGTGGTCCATTTCCTGGAGGTCTTTGCGCACACTTTGCAAAAAACCCTCCTGCACTTCAAAATCCTGACTAAAGCTTTTCAGGGTCGAACCGGTATCCTGGATCACCGAGTCGATCACTGTAAAGTTATTGCGCAGCACTTCGGAACTCTCACCCAGTTTTTGGATAATCTCATTGGTCTTCCCTGCACTTTGGGATACACTATCGATATTTTTCCGGATAGAACCTATGATCCCATTGATCTGACCGGCATTTTCCAGAGAGATATCCGCCAGCTGGCGTATCTTTTCCGCTACCACCGCAAAGCCGCGTCCATGTTCTCCCGCACGTGAAGCTTCTATCGCTGCATTGAGTGAGATCAGGTTGGTTTCGTTGGCGATATCGCTGATTTTGGAGAGAGTCAATGAGATATCATGTGCAAATACTTTCAACTCTTCTACCAGTGCCAGCGTCTGCTCCATCGACTCCATCACGGCTTCTGACGATTGCATATTGGTATTGACAACCCGTAGCCCCTCCTGCACAGCATACACCGATTTGTCCGATTTTTCCAGAAGTTCATGAAGTCTGTTGTCCAGAGCGTTGCTCATCTCCATAATCGTATCGATACTGTTGTTGGAAGCTGCGACATAGTTGTTCTGTTTTTTGATCAGGCTAACATTGTCCTGTACTTTACCGTAGCCGTAAAGCGACTCGAAAACCACCTCTTTGCTGTTTTGGATGACATCCTGTATCACCGGTTTGAGACTCTGAACCATCTCATGAAGTGATACATAGATCTTATCGAGTTCATTTTTGCTCTCACGATTGAGGCGGGAAGTATCAAATATCTCTCTATCGATAAAATTTCCGCTTGAAACTTTACCGATGATCTCCACAATCTCATTGATCCTGTTGACAATAAGCCTTTTGAAGAGAAAATTGATCATCGTCAGCAAGATGGAGATATTGATGATCCAGAGGATCACAGAGCTGATAACAAGATTTTTCAGGGCTGTTTCATATTTATCGAGTCCCAGTGCGACATATTCGATTTTCCCATCATTGCTGAAGTCGGCACGTATGTAGTGCGTATCACTCTTTTTACGTAATGTTTTACGCTTTTTATCTACCATCTCGTCGACGATCTGACGCTCGAGTGCAGTCAATTTTTTGGAAGCTGGATCGATGACATTGTAGATCGCTGTGTTGCTATTGACGCTGTAGTGTTTACCCTGCTCTGCCGATTTGGCAAACTCCAGAATCACCTGCGCTTTGGAGTCGAGATTTTCATCGAGTATCGATTTACTCTGATAATATTTAACACTTTGAATAGCCGTAGATACGATAAAAGCGATCGAAAGAATGATAATCGAAAACATTTTTGCCAGGGGAAGTTCATGGATACGGTTCATTATTTGCCTCTATTGTCAAGGGCACCTCTCAAACACTGATTCTTCAAAACCGGCTTTTACCAAGGTGTCCTAAGGATTATCTACAATATCGACAAAATAGAGATCTATTTTATGCCTTCGTCATCAGGTTATTTTCAGAAAAATAGCGGCAACAAGTGCAATCAAAACGGTAAAAAAGAATGTGAGGTAATTTTCCGCTTTTTGCGAGAGTCTTTTTCGCCCGGCGATAAATGCAACGATTTTGATAGCGGGATAAACTGAAAACATCAAAATCGCCATCATGAAGACCAGTGTAATCATAATATCCTGCATTATGCGTTCTCCTGTTCAAACCAGTTGAGCTGTTCTCTGAGGTTGACCACTTCCCCGACGACGATCAGTGCGGGTGTCGGCAGATCTTTTGCCTTCTCATAGATCGTTTCCAGTGTGCCGATCACCGTCTTCTCCTCCGGTGTCGTTCCTTTGCTGATCACCGCCACCGGATAATCTTTCGACTTGCCGATTTTGATCAGCATATGGCATATATGCGCCAGTCGGTGCAACCCCATCAAAAAGATAATCGTATCATCTGTTTTGTAGTTTTCCCACGGTATCTGAGAATGATCCTTATTTTTACTCTCATGACCCGTCACGACACGAAACGATACCGTCACACCGCGGTGGGTTACGGGAATCCCCGCATACTCAGGAACAGCGATCGCCGAAGTGATACCTGGAATAAATTCAAACTTTACACCGCGTTCTCTGAGATAGATCCCCTCTTCACCGCCCCGCCCGAAAACAAACGGATCTCCCCCTTTGAGACGTACGACCACATCGTGTTTCAGGGCATTTTGGTAGATCACTTCATTGATCTCTTCCTGCGGCAGGGTATGGTGAGAATCCGCCTTGCCCACATAGACAAATTCACAGCCGTCCTTTGCTTCCTTGAGGATCTCGGGATTGGCAAGGCGATCGTAGATGATCACATCCGCCTCACGAATCACACGCAACGCCTTGATCGTCAGAAGGTCGATATCGCCGGGACCCGCCCCCGTCAGATAGACTTTGCCCATTATTTGATATCCTCGGATTGGTAGATAAAGATGCCGGAAGGATGTTCCACCTGAAAGATCTCCCGCTCCAGTTCCCAGTCCCTGGTACCGATCACACTGATTTGGTTGGCATCGTTCACTGAAACGTAGAGATCGGGATAGAGTTTCGACCATCTTACATGAAGTACTTTACCCGGAAATGTAAATGTTTTGATGATCTTCAGTGTTTTGGTATCCACAATCTGTATAGAAGGAAAATCTTTGCCGCTGAATGTCACTGCAATATACCTCTTGTCCGGACTGAGCGACGTGAAGACCGGAAGCCCCTGCATTTCAACATCAACTTGCACAACGGTGTAAGCAGCACTCGCAACGAATCCGCCGGGGGTGATTTCGACATCAACAGTCTCACCTAAATCGCTAGTGCTCGGAACGCCGGTTTCTTTGATTTTTGCTGCGTTTCCTGTGGGAAACTCAGGATCAAACTCAGTTATTGAAGAATTCAAAGTCCAGTGGTATGCTGATCTCGCAATTGGAACCACTGTTGCCAGCGCAGTTGCTGAATCAACAGGAGTGTCGATTTGGTCAATCATATTGATGCCGAGATATTGATCCACACACAACCCTACTTTAATTGCGGTGAGTTTGACGGTGTCCTGGCAGGAGCAGGAGCCGCAGGAGTATGTGAGGAGGGCGTCGCCGATGCCGGGGGC
>QNZT01000180.1 GCA_003978455.1 Sulfurospirillum sp. | reverse complement strand
TGACAAAAATTCTCTTTTAAGTTATACTTCCCCAAAATCTTACAAAGGAGCAGTGATGAAACGATACACAACATCTACCCAATCTACGCAAAGATTCTGTACACTGCTTCTGCTATCCTCTTTTCTGCTCAGCCTCTGAGCATCTGCATACTTTTTTTAAATCACGTTTTGATTTTTTGTTTACCCTTTGATGCGGGCATATGCCCTTGTTTATTGTAAAAGAGAGGATAGTACTTCATGAAATACCAAAAATTTCCAAAAATAGCGTTACCCGACCGTACCTGGCCGGATGGCGAGATCACAGAGGCGCCTGTGTGGTGTTCGGTCGATCTGCGTGACGGGAACCAGGCGTTGATCAATCCGATGGATATCGACAAAAAGGTGCGTTTTTTCAACTTGCTGGTACAGATGGGTTTCAAAGAGATCGAGATCGGTTTTCCGAGTGCGAGTGAGACGGAGTTCGCTTTTTGCCGCTACCTCATCGAAGAGGGGTTGATTCCCGACGATGTGACGATCAGTATACTGACGCAGGCGAGGGAGCATCTGATCGCCAGAAGCGCGGAGGCGCTGGAGGGGGCGAAAAGTGTGATCGTCCACCTCTACAACTCCACATCGACGATGCAGCGGGAGATCGTGTTTGGCAAGTCGCAGCGGGAGATTGTCGATATCGCGTTGCAGGGCGTGGCGTGGGTGAAGCGCTATTTTCGAAACTTTGAGGGGCGTGTGCGGCTGGAGTACAGTCCCGAGAGTTTTACCCAGACGGAGCTCCCTTTTGCGGCTGAGATCTGTAATGCTGTGGTCGATGCGTGGGATCCTCATGAAGAGGAGAGGGTGATCATCAACCTTCCCTCGACAGTGGAGTCTGCGACACCCAATATCTATGCCGACCAGATCGAGTGGATGTGCCGGCACCTGAAGCGGCGGGAGCAGGTTTTGGTGAGTCTGCACGCGCACAATGACCGAGGAACCGCCGTGGCGGCGACGGAGCTTGCTTTGATGGCGGGTGCCGATCGTGTCGAGGGAACGCTGCTGGGCAACGGGGAGCGCACGGGAAATGTCGATATCGTCACACTTGGACTCAATATGCTTACACAGGGTGTCGATCCGAAGCTTGACTTCAGCGATGTGGACAAGATAGTGGAAGTGGTCGAAGCTTGTAACGAGATCAAAACCCACCCGCGCCATCCTTATGTCGGTGCACTTGTCTATACGGCGTTTAGCGGTTCCCATCAGGATGCGATCAAAAAGGGGATGGAGCGGCAGAAGGAGGGTGCGAAGTGGTATGTGCCCTACCTGCCGATCGATCCCAAAGATGTCGGGCGAAGCTATGAGTCGATCATCCGGGTCAATTCCCAGTCGGGGAAGGGCGGGGTGAGTTATATCCTGGAGCGTGTGTACGGGTATAAGATTCCCAGACAGATGCAGCCTGCTGTCGCGTCGGCTGTGCAGAGGGTGAGTGATGCCGAAGGCGGTGTACTCTCCGAAGATAAGATCGCGGAGATCTTCAGGCGGGAGTTTCTCAACAAAACCGCACCGCTGAAACTGGAAGCGGTACGGATCGCTATCGCAGATCAGAAAGCAGTGTTATCGGCGAAGCTCCTGCGTGAGGGGCGTCTTCATGAAGTGTATGCGCAAGGGGGTGGAGTTATCGAAGCACTGAGTCGGATACTTCATGAAGAGGGGATCGATTTTGAAGTGGTTTACTATCATGAAGATGCGCTTTCGCGCGGGAGCGATGCCTCGGCGGTGGCATATTTCGGTATCCGTAAGGCGGGAAAAACATATTTCGGTGCGGGTGAAGCAGAAAATATCACCTACGCCTCTATCAATGCTCTGTTGAGTGCGTGCAATATCGCTCTGGGGGCTTAGTGATGGATCTGCTGGAGATTGCGGAGATCATCGGGATTCTCTCCTTTGCTTTGAGTGGATTTTTTGTCGCCGGGAGTGCCGGACTGGATCTGCTGGGGATCTTTATCGCCTCGTTTCTGACCGCTCTGGGCGGCGGGGTGATCCGGGATATCATCGCCGGCAAACCGCTCTACGCATTTACGAACAATATCGCCTCGGTACTGGTGATCGGGGTGGTGGTTGCAGGGGTACTTTTCAGGCTGCACCGCTTCGGAAGGATCGAAAAAAACCGTTACTTTCTCTTTGCCGATACACTGGGTCTGGTCTCTTTTGCCATCTCCGGTGCACTGGTGGGGCTGGAGGCGGAGTTCAACTTTTCAGGTGTGGTACTGCTGTCGCTCATCACTGCTGTGGGCGGCGGGGTGTTGCGTGATATGCTGATCAATGAAGTTCCCTTTATATTGACGAGTGAGTTTTACGGAACCGTGGCGATTATCGTCGGGATGGTGATCTATCTGCTTAATGGAGTTGGTTTTTTGACTATCTGGGGTGTGACTGCCGTGTTTGTTTTGGGGATTTTGCTACGTCTGACGGCTGTCAGGCGTAACTGGCATCTGCCGAAGCTGCGTTAGCGCTAGCAGCTTTGGCTAAATCTCTCCTCTTCATGTGTTTGCGAGAGAAACTGTTTGCTTTTCTGGATCTTTGCCATATTTTCACGCAGGAGATTCTGTTCCTGCGCAAGCAGTTTTTTGGCTTCGTTGATCAATGCGACGCTGGTGCGCAGATCGTTGATACTTTTGATTTCGGGCATCTCATCCAAAAGTCTCTCGATTTCGGAGAAATCTTTTTCGATAATGGATATTTTAAACTTTTCAAGCCACTTCTGCTGCAATGTTCGTCTCCTCTCTCCACGTCTCAAGCAGTACTTTGACAACATGGATGATGGTATCGAGCTCCTGGATGGAGTTTTTACGGTTCGCTTCGGCGAGTGATTTGATCTGGTGCATATAGAGCCCGCTCAGGTAGGCGGTCATCTGGGAACCGTCGTTGCTGAGGGAATCGATCAGTTCGATAAAGATATCCGAAGAGCGGTTGATCCATTTTGCTTTGGCTTCCATATCGCCATCTTCGATAGCACGTTTTGCCAGTGAGGTAAATTTCAAAAGCCCTTCATAGAGCATCTCGATCAGTTTTTCAGGAGCGTAAACGCCTGTCTGATTTTGTGCATACGCATTCATAGCGGATTGTCTCATACTGTTCCTTTTTCCTATTTTTTCTGTGCCAGTTCGGCATCGATCATCGCGGCGAGGGCATCGCCCTGTGAATTGAGCTTCCCGATCACAGCGTCGTAAGCGGCAAACTTTCTAGCCATGATGCTATATCGGTCATCGAGTCTTTTTTGTGCAGCTTTTTGCTGATCCTGAAGCCGTATGGCATCGTCATCGAGATTTTTGGCAAGTGACTTCATGATACCGTTTGAACTGGTTTTGATATCAAATATAGCACTCTCAAGTCTGTTGAAAGCACCGTCCCGTCCGTTTGTACCTCTGAAGAAGTCCTCTACCTGCTGCGGATTCTCTTTAAGCATATCTTCGAGTTTGCTTTTGTCGAGTTTGATGGTGCCGTCGCGCTGCAACTCCAATCCGAAACTCTCGATCGTTTTGCCGGATTTGGCGGCAGTGAGGATGAGGGCATCTTTGAGTGCGGTTGCGGCAGCACGGATAGCGGAGTTACCCTGAAAGAGACCGGCTGTTTTAGATGTTTTATCAAACCTGGTACTCTCTGCAAATCCTTTTACCAGCTGGTTGAAGGATTCGACAAATTTCTCCATACCGTCCAACAGCTTACTGTTGTCCTGTTTCACGGTGATAGTGGTTTGACCTTCCTTTTCGAGTTTGATACTCAGACCGTCTGTCAGGTCATCGATCGTATTGCCCGATCGCGTGATCTCTATGCCGTCGTAGGTAAAAGAGGCGTCTTTTGCACCGTCTCCTACCTGGTCGAAGTTGTAGTCTCCCGTAACTTCGATATTGTTCTTTGCACCGGTTTGTGCAGAAGTGAGTACCATATGCCATGGATCGTCTCCTCCGACATTGATCAGAGATGCCTGGATCTTTCCGTCAGTCTCCTTCTCCACTCTTTTTGCAACATCTTTGATAGAGTCTGTCGATGAGACCTGTATATCGTATCCTTTGCCGTCTATTTCCAGATGCATCGTCCCCGCTCCCATTAGGGCATCTTCGTAGCCGTATCCGGTTTGTGACTGTTCGATATCTCTGGTGGCAAGTCTCTTTACATCGAGTGTATGTGTTCCCGCCTGTGCTTTGCCGCTCGTCTCTACGCTGATGGAGCTGCCGATGAGAGATGTTGTCTTTGACCTGTATATCTCAGGATCGGACATATTGACCACTTCAGTGTTGAGGCTACTGACAGACTTTTTCAGTTCATCGAGTTTTTGATGTTTGAGTTGGTTGAGTTCGATTTTATTTTCGATCGGCTTGATGATAGAATCAGTATCCGCTTTTTTGAGTTTGTCGATGATATCATAGGAAAGGGCGCCTTCGCTGCCGATTCCCAGTGTGCTTAGTGTTCCGGTTGCCATAGTAGTGGTTATCCTTTCTTATCAAAGAGTGTACCGATCAGATCTTTCATGCTTTCGCTGATCTTCATCGCCTCTTCGCTGGGAAGTTTGCGTATGATTTGACCGGTATTTTTATCGATAACATTGAGATAGACCTGGTCTATCTTGTCATTGTAGGCAAATTTGATGTCGAGATTGAGTTTGTCGCTCATCTCGTTGAACTTTTCAGTGCTCTCTTTCAACACTTTCTGTTTTTCTTTCAGGGAGAGTTCCTTTCCCCCAGCTGGCTGTGTTGTTTCATGATGAACCGCATCGGTAGATGCTTCATGAGATAACGGAGCTGTTGTGATCTGCCGTTCAGCTGCTTGAGCATGCACCGGTGCCGAACCGGCGGAGGGTGCTGTGATCGGACGTAATGTCATAGTTTCCATATGCTACTCCTTTAGCAAATTCCCGAATCGATTTCGGGACTTTCTCTAACTCTATATCGTCCAGGTTTTTGAAAAGTGTAAAATAGTTCTCTTTTTAGGGCATATTTGGCTAAAATGGAGGAAAATTTTTACATTTTGTGACAAAATATCTATAACGGAGTCTTCATGAAAGTGATGGTCAAGTGTCTTTCACCGCTTTTGCAAAAAACGCTGGAGATCTATCTCAAAGATCACCTCTACGATATCGAGCTGGCGGATGTGTTGATCACCGATGCCAAAGTGTTGAGTGAAAAGGTGGTTTTTCTGATCGGTTCGGACAAAGATGCGGATCTGGGCATACCGTTTACCAAAGAGGAGCTCTTTTCCGCACTCGATCACTTTTACCGGAGCAATCCGCGTCTGCTGCATATTTTAAATACCAAAGAGACACTGGAGCATATGATCGAAAAACTGAACAAAAAACATCATGAAAAGATCATCCGGCTGATCAGGAGCTACCGTGAAAAAGCATGATTTGACCTTTACGATTATCGGCGGGGCGTTCAAGGGGAAAAAACTGCCGCTTCCCTCCAAGGAGACGACGCGGGCGACCAAGTCGATCATACGCGGGTCGGTTTTTGATACGTTGCAGTTCGAGATCGTCGATGAGATCTTTGTCGAGCTCTTCGGAGGCAGCGGTTCGATGGGGCTGGAAGCGCTGAGCCGGGGTGCGAAAAAGGTCTATTTTTTCGAGAAAAACCGTGCTGCCGCGAAGATACTGGCGCAAAATGCCGCTGCGCTGGATCCGAAGCGTACACAGTTGATACAGGGAGATGCATTTGAAAACTTCCCGCTGCTGGCAGACTCTCTGCGGGCGCAGGGACGTCAGGCATTTCTTTATATCGATCCCCCTTTCGATATCCGCGAAGGGATGGAGGGGATCTATGCACAGACAGAGCAGCTGATCGCGGCGATACCGCCAGAGATAGTGCTGAGGATCATCGTCGAGCATATGAGCAGTGTGAAGTTTGCCGATAAAATAGGTCCTTTCATAAAGCAAAAGAGCAAAAAGTTCGGAAAAACGACGCTGACCTACTATAGTGTGGCATAGTTCTTGCTACCTCTTGTGAAATTACATATTTCAGGATAGTATATTTCATGAAGAGACACCTTTTACTTTTTATCCTCATCTTCTCCTTCACGACACTGCAAGCGGCGCAGATCAAAGATATCGCCAGTGTGGTCGGTGTGCGGGAAAATCAGCTGATCGGGTACGGACTGGTCGTGGGTCTGGAGGGAACCGGTGACGGCTCCTCTTCACAGTTTACAAAACAGGCGATCTCCAGTATGCTGCAAAGTGCCCGTGTCAAAGTCGATCCGCGCAATATCAAAGCCAAAAATGTCGCTGCGGTGATGGTCACCGCGAATCTTCCCGCATTTTCACGCCACGGTGACAAGATCAATATCGAAGTCGCTTCCATCGGGGATGCAAAATCGATCATCGGCGGTACGCTGCTGATGACGCCGCTTCGGGGTGTGGACGGTGAGATCTATGCTATCGCACAGGGTGTGATCTCCAAAGGATACAGCGCAGACAAGCGAAACAGACGTAAAGCGACGGCGGCAAAGATTTTCAAAGGGGCGATTGTCGAGCGGGAAGTCGATTTTGATCTCTACCACAAAAACAGTATCCGTCTGAGTCTGAAAAAAGCGGATTTTGAGACAGCGGTGAAGATACAGCATAAGATCAACGCTACCTACGGGGCAAATGTCGCGGCGGCGATCGATCCGCGTACGATCGAGCTGCGTCGTCCGGCAGGGAGGAGTATGGTCGAGTTTCTGGCGTCGATCAACCATCTGGAGGTTCCCTACCGGGGAGCGGGCAGAATTGTAGTCGATGAAAAGACCGGTACGGTAGTGGCGGGTGTCGGTATCAAAGTCGATCCTGTGGTTATCACCCATGGGGATCTGACGCTCAAAATCATGCCCTCTTCGGAGGTGGCATCGCACGGGTATGCGATCGATACCAAAAACAATGTCATCAGTATGCGTTACGGTGAAGTGACTGTGGCAAATATCGCAAGAGTATTGCAGAAGCTGGGCAGCAAACCCGAAGATATCATCGCCATCCTTGAGACGATCAAAGAAGCAGGCGCGATCAATGCCGAACTGGAGATCATCTGATGTTTAGCGTAGATACGACTGCCGCACTGAGTGCCTTTGAACCGAAGATCGATACCAGACGTGATCTCACAAACGAAAATGATCAAAAGCTGAAAGAACAGACCGATAAGTTCGAAGCTTTTTTGCTTAAAAAAGTACTCGATATCTCCCTGAAGTCCGAAAACAGACTATTTGGAAAAGATGCAGGTGACAAGATCTACCGGTCGATGTACAACGATACCTTCTCACAGGCGCTCAGCGGAGATATCGGTTTCAGTCAGATGTTGTTCGATTTCCTGAAGGAACAGAAAAATTTACAAAAATAGTTAATTTTGCCAAAACGTTAAAGATTTTTACGCCTTTGCCGATATATGTTATATAAATATATAAAATAATGTATAGACCTTTCGGGTCGGCAGGAGTATGTGATGCAAAATCTGACTTTACAACTGGAGAGATTGATAGCGGATATCGATCGTCTGACAGCACTGACCTATGAAGATATCAAACTGGTCAAAAGTGCGCAACACAGCAGGGTAGGTGAGCATCATCATGAAAAAGCGGCACTGGTCAACCGCTTTGAGCGCAATAAAACCGCACTGAACGATGCGTTGCAGCAGATTACGGCACGCTATCCCGACCAGGGGCTCGGCGAAATCCTCCCGGCAGATGCACAGGAGAAGCTGGAGCTCTTTAAAATAAAACTGACCGAACTTCATGAAGCAAATAAGATCTACGCCAGATTTGTCGTTACACTCAATGAATTTTTCAATTCACTGGTATCCGCTATCCTTCCGATGAAAGAGGAGGGGTATCAGACCGGGCAGCCCAGACCGGCAGCCTTTTTACAGGTGAGTGCGTAATGGGTATCTTCGACGCTCTGGGTGTCGGCTACTCGGGACTGAGCACTTCCCAGACAGGCATACAGACCACTTCGCACAACATCTCCAATATCAATACACCCGGCTACAGCCGCCAGCGTGTGGAACAGAAAGCCAGCTATCCGCTCGATACGGCATCGGGAGAGTTGGGTACGGGTGTCAAAGCGCAGGAGATCGTTCGTCTTCATGACGAGTTTGTCTACGGCAGACTCAAAAGCGCCAACGCTTCCCTCTCCTTTTCCGAATTTTCCGAAAGCACGCTCAAAGAGATCTCAGACGGTCTGACCGATCTGGAAAACAAGGGGATCGCCAACGATCTGAACGATTTTTTCAGCTCCTGGAGCAAACTGGCGCAGTATCCGCAGGATGAAGCGTCGAAGCTGGAGGTGATCAACGGGATGGATCGTCTGGCAAAGGATCTCAATACCACCCGCACAAAACTCACAAAGATACAGGATCGTATGAATTCGGAATTGAGCGACAGTGTGGAGAAGATCAACGATCTGGCGAAAAATATTGTCGATCTGAACAAACAGATCAACAAGATCGAAAATGTCCCACATCAGCACGCCAACGACCTCAGAGACCGTCGTGACAGGCTCGAACTCGATCTTGCCAAAATAGTCAATATCTCTGTCTATAAAGGGGATGCAATCATCAACGGCAAGGTGATGCAGACCGATGCCGGGAACGGATATAATATCAACATCGCAGGGCACAATATCGTCGACGGTGTGACATTTCATCCGCTGGAGCTGGCACCGGCGGATCAGAGCACGCCGTATCAGTCGGTCTACTATACTGACCACAATCAGGTGAAAACGGATATCACCGACAAACTCCGGGGTGGAAAAATAGGAGCGATTCTCGATCTGCGGGGGAACGGCTACGATACAGCTGCCCAAAAACCCCTCAACTCGAAGATCCAAAGTTATATCGATAAATTTGACGCATTTGCCAAAACGATGATACAAAAGAGCAACTCGCTTTACGGTTCAGTAGGACAGGATCATATCCAGACAGATGCGATCGAGGGGGTCAAATCCGATACCAAACTGGCACAACTCCCCGATCTGAACAGCGGGAGTTTCGACGTCGTCGTTTACAACAACATCGGTGATATTGTCGCCAGACGTGCCGTCACGCTCGATGAAAATACGACGTTGCAGAGTATCACTGATGCGATCAATGCCAATCAGGATGACAATGGTGACAACGACGCTACAAATGATCTGGATGATCTCTTCAGCGCCTCTCTCAGTGCGGATGGCGATGTGCTGCATATCGATCCCAAAAACGGGGCAGGAGAGTACCGAATCGCGATCGAAGACAACGGTACCAATTTTGCAGGCTGGTCGGGTGTCAATAAACTCTTTGAGGGGAGCAATGCAAAAGATATTCATGTCAAGCCGGAAATTCTGCACAATCCCTCTCAACTGGCGGCATCCAAGGCGGGTGTGGACGGCAGTGCCGATCTGGCGACGGAGATGGTCGATTTGCAGTATGAAAAACTCGGTTTCGAGACGGCAGACGGGTCGAAAACGCGACAGACCCTTTCGGAGTACTACCGCTATACCGCGACGACGATTGCACAGGATGCCAACAGCGCTTCTGTGGCGAAAGATTCTGCTGAGTTGCTGACCAAAACGGTGACAGAGCAGATGCAGGCGACAAGCGGTGTCGATATGGATGAAGAGTTGATGAATCTCATGAAGTATCAGACTGCCTATCAGGCGAGTGCAAAGATCATCACGACCGTAGATCAGATGATCAACACACTGCTTGGGATGAAACAGTAAGCAGTATAAGCTAATTATTGGATAAAATAGTTTATAATAAACTTACAAAAATAATATAGTAAGGATGTGTAAATGAATGTTGTATCCAAATGGCTTTTTTCCGGTTTAATCAGTGTTGCTTTTCTGACCTCTTCTCTTGGTGCCAAAGGGTGGGTGATGGTCGATTCAGGTGACGGTGCGCAACTTGTCTGTTGCAAAAAGCACTATTACAGACCTGCTCCGGTCAGAAGAGTAGTAAAAAAAGATCTGACACCATGTGATGAGATCCCCACAGCAAAGACGATGCCTCTGGATCCGGGAGAGAGACTGGCTCCGGCAAATGTCAAACGATGTGTCAGTTGTGACCAGAAATATGGTACGATAGGGCAGTAAACGTTACTCCTCGCACGGCTGTGACGATATAACCCGTATTTCGTCACAGCTAAATCCCGCTTTTTTACGCGATGCTACATTGACATACGCTTTCGGTTTTCTGGCTCCGGGAAGCACCCTCTCGACGATCTCATAATAGTTTTGCGGATCGATACCCTCTCTCTCGCATGCCCATACGAACCATCGGTCTCCCTTTCTGACATGATCGACCTCCTCCTCCAGAATCACCTCCAGAGCAGCGATGATCTCCCGGCTCTCCCGATCTCCGATACGTTTCAGCTTTTCGATCACCAGCGGACTCGAATCCAGACCGGAGGCTTCGAGATAGCGCGGTACGACTGCCATACGGGTCACCAGATCGAGACTCTTTTGGGAGACATCGAACAGAAAAGAGTGCACCGGAAAACTGCCGTAGTGATATCCCAGTTTACGGATGATCTCTTCGAGCATCAAAAAGTGCCTGATCTCTTCGTCCGCCACCTCCAGCCAGTCGTCATAGTAGGATTTTGGCATACCGGTAAACCGATAGGCGTGGTCGAGCGCCAGATCTATGGCAGAGTACTCGATATGCAGAACTGAGTGCACCAGATACGCCTTTCCCCTCTGTGTCGAAAGCGAACCTCGTCGTGGGAGTGTCGTGGCGGGAACGATCTCGCACACTTCATGAAAAGAGGGTGTTTTAAAGTGTTTGGGAATATACTGATGGTTGTAACTTATTTGACTGTTTTTGTAGTTTGTATAAAAATATTTGAATTTCGCTATCTTTTCATGAGGTGCTTTTGTGGTCAGGATCGTCTCAAGTCTGTTAAAAAATTCCATAGAGGCATTAAAGCAGATGTTGGCTAAATAAATCTATAAAAAAGACGATTTTTACCTATAAAACCAAATACTAAAAAGACAGGATCGAAATGACAAAACGTATGGCAGATATACCGTTACAGAAACAGAGGATGGATCGCAGACGTACCGACAAATTTGATCGCAGAAGATATGAAACGAAAAAGACCTCCAAAACGGTGGAGACACTGTTTCGAAATGCACTCAAGTCCAATCTTGAGCTGACATCGCTGGCAGATACCAAGGCGAGTATTCTGATCTCGGTCAACGGGTTTATCCTGACGGTGATGATTACCGCTTCGGGATTTCAGATGAGCGATCCCGGGATGGTCTATGCCTTTATCTCAATCATCCTCACGGCACTCTTTTCGATCACCTTTGCGGTTTTGGCGATCCGACCGCGCTTCAAGAAACATCTGCTCAGAAAAGAGCATATGGGTGAGTACCATTCGGTGCTCTATTTTCAGGATATGGCGGATCAAACGCCCGAAAACTATCTGACCAGTGTCATGAAAGTGATCTCTTCCAAAGGTCTGACACAGCAGCATATCATCAAACATCTGCATATGCTGGGATCGGAGATTAAGCTCAAGTATCTCTGGCTCCGATGGGCGTACAGCGTCTTTGCGATAGGTCTGATTATCAGTGCGGTGCTGGTGATATTTTCACTCCAGTCCATGGAAGAGGAGAACAGTCTGGGATCAAATGTGGCTCCGGCGGTACAGGAAGTACTCTCATGAAAACGGCGGGCATCGTTTTGGCAATCGGACTGATATGCACTCCGGGGGCGTTACACGCCAAAAAAGGCAAATCCTACCCTACCTGGAAGATCGGTGGGCAGGTTGTGCTCGACAAAGCATGGTTCCTCTATGATAAAAAGAGTCAGACCGATCAGGAGATACGCCGCGCACGGCTCTTTCTCAAAGGAGCCCTCTTCAAAAAGCTCTCTTATGAGATGGAGTACAGTTTTACCGGCGGCGGTGTATGGAAAGATCTCTATCTGCGCTATCACTTTACCGATCTCTCCTCCATTACGGTTGGAAATATCAAAGAGCCGTTCGGTCTTGAAGCATTGACAAGTTCAAAATACAACACCTTTATGGAGCGTGCACTGCCAGATATCTTCATCTCTGACCGAAAGGTTGGCGTATTGGGAACGTATGGCGTCTACGGGAAAAAGTCCTATCTCTGGCGTATTGCCGGCGGTCTCTTTACAGCGCCGGTAGAAGAGCTGCGCAGTGACAACAAAGCCTATACAGTGGCTGCCAAAACGACTTTTGCGAAAATATTGGGCAAAAAACATCTGTTGCACACCGGTGTTTCGGCAGCATACACACACCTGGACGATACCAGAGTGAAGTTTTCCACCCGCGCCGGGGCACACCTGAGCAAAACCAAATATCTCAATACCAAAGTCAAACACACAGACGATATACAGCGTTACGGAGTGGAAGCCTACTATCAGTACAAAGCGTTTTCGGCACAGGGGGAGTATATCTATACCGGTGTCACATCGGTAAAGCACGACTACGGTTTCTTCGGCTGGTATTTTCAGACGGGATACTTTCTCACCCACGATGCCAAACGCTATAAGATCAAAGATGGCGCAACCGGGAGGCTGGAGCCGAAACATCCTCTCAACAGAGGCGGTACCGGAGCTGTTGAGATCGCGGCACGCATAAGCGAACTCGATATGAGCGATAAACCGGATGAGGGAAAACTGACAACCTATACTGCCGGGGTGAATTGGTATATGACCAGCCGTCTGCGCATGATGCTCAATATCGTGAAAATAGAGGGGAGAGAACCAAAAACAGTGGAGATGAGGATTCAGTACGATTTTTAAAGCGGAGATACGGGTTTAAATATATGGAGGCGAGTGCTTCAGATTCCGTCTTAACTTTCTCTAAATGATAGCCTGTTTTTCTGCTGCTGCCTGATAAGGTGTTTTATATCTTACCAGAGCCATAGCAATGATGAGGAGTTTGCGCATCGCTGCCAGAATTGCTACCTTTTTTGGTTTTCCCCGAGATATAAGACGTTCGTAAAAGATTTTGATTCTGTCATTGTGCCGGATGGCTATTATTGTCGGTAAAAAGAGTGCCTGTCTGAACCGCTTGCCTCCTTTTTTGGAGATACGGGTCTTCCCTTTGAATATACCCGATTCACGCAAGACCGGATCCAATCCCATCAAGGCAGTCATCTCTTTGACGGTAGCATCGGGATAGCGGCACAGCTCCAGTAGAAACGTTACGGCACTTTTCTTGCCGACACCCGGGATGGTTTGTAAATGTTCAAGATGTGTTTCGTTCTCCTCTTTTTCACAAAGAAGCGCTTCTATCTCTTTATGAAGCTTCTCTGCTTTTTGTGTAAAAGAGACGATCTCTCTTTTAAGTTCCCGGCAAAGTGCACGATCACCTGAATAGGTAGACTCCAGAAGATTTTTGAACTGCTGAATCATCATCTGATAGTGTTCATAAAGGTTGCGTCGCTGATTGAGACGGCGCATCCAGCTATCCAGTATCGGTATCTTGGGAACGATCCCTTTCTCATGATTGATCTGGGAAGCGTATCGGTACAGCACTTCCGCATCAATTTTGTCTGTCTTGGAGCGTTGTTTGATACTGCGTGCATAATCCCTTGCCTCTTTGGAGCCAACGATCAATGCCTCAATACTGTTGTGTTGACAAAACTCCATCAGAGCATGTGCATAGATCCCCGTGGGTTCAAATATAAAGCAGGCTCTTTTCTCTTTTGGAACCAGCTTCAGCAGCTTTTTGAAACCTGTTGCACTATTGGAAACTTTGATACTTTTCTTCCCGTCATAGACATCCAGGGTTGCTTTGCTAATATCAATTCCGATATACTGATACATGTGAAGACCTTGTATTGGATTTGAAAGGATTCACAAAAGGGTCACCCCGTTGAACTTCGCTTGTATACAGGCTAAACAGCACTCTGTTCGCCTTTGATTCCGTTCAGATTAGAAGGGGTGATCCATCTAAAGTTCATGCTATTGGTTTTCCAAAACATACTGCTGATATTTTCTGGTCTTGGACAATCCCAATGCATCAGCCTCGCTCGATCTACCCCCTGTGAATTCTCTCAGAAAAAGGATACCTTTTTTCTGATAATTCATGATACAAGCCTCGCCCTGTAAATGAGTGATGCCAGAGGCATCGCTCTTTATTGTGTGTTAGCGTTACTCTACCGTAACACTCTTCGCCAGGTTTCTCGGCATATCTACATCGTTACCGAGTCGGACGGAGACTTCGAGTGCCAGCAGCTGGGTGATGACCATCATCTCAAAAAATTCGCTCATCGGATGGTCGCTGTGGTATGTGTGTACATAGTCGTCACACAGCTCAAAACGCTCCGGAGAAATCGCCAGAATCGTCGCATCTCTTGCACTCAGTTCCTCGACATTGCTCTTTACTTTGTCGTAGTGTACATTGCGCGGCATCAGTGCCACTGTAAAGAGTTCCGCATCCGCCAGTGCGATAGGTCCGTGTTTCATCTCTCCTGCGGGATACCCCTCTGCATGCAGGTAAGAGATCTCTTTGAGTTTGAGTGCTCCTTCGAGTGCCAGCGGGTAGAAGAGGTCGCGTCCGATAAAGAAGAAACCGTGTCCGTGCAGGTAGCGTTTGGAGAGTCGTTTCATCTTTTCATGAAGTCTCGGTTCTACTTTGACCGCCGCTGGGATACGTCGTATCGCTTCGATCTCCCTGGCGATCTCCTCTTCACCCATCGTCTTTTTGTGCTGTGCGATGTAGAGGGAGAGCATCCACATGACCATCACCTGTGTAGCAAATGCTTTGGTGGAGGCGACACCCTTTTCGATACCGGCGCGCGTCAGCAGGGTGTAGTCGGACTCCCTTACGATCGAAGAGTTGTCCACGTTGCAGATCGCCAGTGTTTTGAGTCCGGCGGCTTTTGCCATCTTCAGCGCTTCTAGTGTATCGGCGGTTTCACCGCTCTGGCTGATGACGACAAAGAGTGTTTTTGGATCGAGTAGCGGCTCTTTGTAACGAAATTCGCTGGCGATCTCTACCTGTGTTCTGATCTTTGCCTGTCTCTCAAAGAGGTAGGAGCACGCCAGACCGGAGTTGTAGCTGGTACCGCAGGCGCAGATCTGGATGAGGTCGATGCCGTCGAAGAAGTGGGGATCGAGCTCTTCGAACTGAATCTCTCTGTCGAGTGCGCGCCCCATGATCGTATCGACGATGACGTCGCTTTGCTCATAGATCTCTTTCTCCATAAAGAAACGGAAACCTCCCTTTTGTGCGGAGATTTTGTCTCCGATGAGCGGTTTTTTATTGAGTGCTTTGGGTGCGCCTTCATGAAAGAGGACAATTCCCTCCTCAACGGAGGTGTAGCCGTAGTCACCGTCATCGAGATAGATCACCTCTGATGCTTTGCCTATCAGTGCCGCGTCGCTGGATCCGAAGAAGATCTCCCCTTTGGCGTTGTTTCCGACGATCATCGGAGAGCCGTGTTTGGCGAAGTAGATACGATCGGGATCGACTTTGGTCATCAGCAGTACCGCGAAGGCGCCGTCGAGTCTCTCAAGTGTCGCTTCAAACGCTTTGAACGGATCGCCCAGCGCTTTGTAGTTTTTCTCAAAAAGGTGTACGATCACTTCCGTATCGGTTTGGCTGAGGAAGTGGATACCCTCCGCCTGCAGCTCCTTTTTCAGTACCTGATAGTTTTCGATGATGCCGTTGTGCACCACATAGCTGAACTCTCCGAGGTGCGGATGGGCGTTGATTTCGGTCGGTTTGCCGTGTGTCGCCCAGCGGGTGTGACCGATACCCATTCCGAATGCGTGCGGGTTGAACCCCTTGGTCTTCTCTTCGAGATTTTTGAGTTTTCCGACCGCTTTGAACGACTGTATATCATTCTCCTGGAGTACCGCGATTCCGGCAGAGTCGTAGCCTCTGTATTCCAGTTCTCTGAGTCCGTCGACAAGAACCTCTTTGATGTTTTCTTCACCGATATAACCGACTATTCCACACATATGTTCTATCCTTTATCTGTTTTGTTTCTGGTTGTTAATCTTTCTGTGACAAGCGCTTTATTGCTGCAAAAATTACCGTTTTTCTCTATTAAAAAGAGATTTCTCGCTCTCTTTTTAATAGTTTGAATTTTTGCACTGGCAATGTCTATGCCTATATCGTCAAATAGGGTCATAATATTAGCCATGAGACCTTTTCTGTCATCCGTAACGATTTTCATTTTAGCATAACTTTTTGAGTGATTACAATTAATTTCAATTTCCGATGCTTTGAGTGCAACAGGCTTCAGTTTTGGTTTTTTGTCCCAGATCAGCATCTCATCGAGAATCTCTTTGACATAAAAGAGCTCCTCTTCGGGAATCGCTTCGTCGAAATCGATTCTGAAGTATTTGATACCGTTGAAGAGGTTGAAGATGTCCATATTGACGACACTGAGGCTGGAGAGTCTGGAGAGGATATACCCCAGGTTGACACTGGTGCGGCGTATGATTTCGATGGAGAGTGCTTCATGATTGTGGATTTTATAGTCGTAATCCTTTTTGAGAGAGTAAGCCCATTGTGATATTTCGATGATCTCATCGGGTTTGAATTTGAAAAAGAAGAGATTGGATTCGATCCCCAGAATTTTCTTTTGCAGCAGATTAGGAAGCAGCAGAAATGCGGGATTTTTTTTGAGCTGCTTTTCGATTTTGTTACGTTTTGCCGCTTCGTTTAGGACGGTTTTGTTGGTGAGTGCTTCTGCAGAGTGCCTATAAAGCGTGTAGAGTAGTTTGGCATTGTTTGCCGACCAGGCACTATTGGAGACGGAGACGATATCTGCATAAGTGAGCACATAGAGCATATCGAGTACTTCTCTGGTTTTGAGTTTTGCCACAAATGCAAAGATCACTTTCTGACTGTATATATCCTCCCGGTGTGCCGTGTTGCTCATCAGGGTGTGGTAGCGTATCAGCGTATCGGCAAGTTGTGCCGCTTTTTCGTCGAAACCCACTATCAGGGCATATTTGCGAATCATGGCGGCGCCCAGTAGAGAGTGATCTTTTCTCCTCCCCTTTCCGCTGTCATGTAAAAATGCAGTCAGCCGTAACAGTGCTTTCTGATCCTCTGAGAGTCTCTCAAAAACTGTTTGGACATAGGTGTCACCGATCTCTTCGAGTGCTTTGAGTGTGTAGATGGAGTGCAAATCGACCGGGTGGGTATGGTATCCGTCAAACTGCGGCAGATATGCGACTTTTCGCAGAGGGGAGACGACAGTGCCCAGATGGTGCGCTTTGTAGAGTGCTTCGAAAATCGCTGCGGGTCTCTTTTTGTAAAAGAGTGTTTTGAGCGTTTCATGAAGCAGGCTTTTGTCTATCTGGGATGTTGAAGCGCATTTGAGCAGCGAGATAAAGCTGATATCGAACTTCTCTTTGAGATCTGCAAAAGGGAGGAGTTGTTGCAGAATGCTCATCAGGGGACGTCTTTTTGCATAGAGTGAACTGTAGTGGGTCTGCTGACAGAAGTAGTGGTTTGGGGCAACGCGACCGGCACGCAGCTTCGGGATGTTGCCCCGATCGACAAATAGTGTATGGGTCAGCCGTTTGATGATGATAGCGGAGATGGTATGGATATGGTGCATCGCTTCAAACGTTTTTTGTACAGTTTTTGTCTGGTCGAGTCCCAGTCTCTTGGCGACATCTGGGATCAGTTCCATGATGAGCCGATCATTTTTTTTGCCACTGCTCAAGTGCAGCGCGGAGCGTACCCTGAAGAGAAAGATCATAGAGACCATCAACTCCTTATACTCTGTATCGCTGATGATTTCAGGGGGGAGATCTTTGATCTTTCCTATATTGTAACGCACCTTCGCGATCCAGAACAGCAGGTTCACATCACGCAGACCGCCTGGGGCATTTTTGATATCGGGCTGCATATTGAAGGGGTATTTTGCCGTCATCTCCTGACGCTCCTGCATCTTTTGGCGTATATAATCGATCGGTTTGTCTTTGCGAATGCGCCTGAGAACGTGCTCTGTCTGAAACCAAAGATATTTGGAACCATATATATAGCGGGATTCGAGCAAAGCGGTTTTGATGGTATGGTCTGTACGTGCAGCATCAAACAGTGTGTCGACTTCATGAACACGGTGTCCGAGTTTCAGACCGCTGTCCCATAAAATCTGCAAAAAAGATTCGATGATAGGCTGGGTATTGTATGCGGGTATCTCTTTATAGACGATCAGCAGATCGATATCGGAATAGACACAGAGCTCTTCACGACCGTAAGAGCCCATCGCCACGATGGCAATCGGTATGGTGTTGAGTAATGGTATATAGGCGTGAAAATTTTTGCGCAGTGTGTAGCGAAAGACATTGGTCAAAATGGTATCGATATTTTTGGTATGGCGTACGAGGAAATGTTTCCCCTGGTCAATCTCGAAGAAGCGGGGCAGTGATGCGATATAGTTTTTGATCTCTTCTTTAATCTTCTGCGCCACTTCAAATTCGGAATAGTTCTCTTCGAGGAGTGTTTCGATATCCATCTGGATTTTCAAAATATTGCCTTTTTAGTATATTAAATTTAAATTATATCAGTTAACTGATTAATTTTTTTTACTGCCTCGTTATCACTTATTGTCTATAATCGACCAAAGTTAAAAATTGACAAGGAGTGTTAACTATGAATATATTGCAAAAAGGGCTGGTTTCCGTACTGACCGTTGCCGCACTGAGTACGCTGTACGGAGCACAGTTTGAGATTATGCCGACCGTGGGAAAGAAGATCGCAAACGATGATACAACGCTGGATGATAGCAAAGTTCTTTTGGGTATCAGAGGTACTGCCTACGTCACGCCGAATGTCGGTATTCAGCTTGTTGGAGAGACATCTTCAAAGAACCCTACCATCGGCGGGGGTGATACCGATATCGAAAGAGGTGCTGTAAATGTCATCTTAGAGAGCGGTACACAAAAAGTTCGTCCATATCTTCTTGCCGGAGCGGGATATGAGAGGACACACGGCGCGACAGTACAGACTACCGATGACGATTCGCAGATGTTCTACAATGCGGGTGCAGGTGTGAAGTTCGGTATGACAGACAGGGTCAGTCTTGTTACAGAAGTCAAAGGAATACACAAAGTAGAAAATCATGATGACGATATCATCGGTACTGTCGGTCTGGGTGTAAAACTGGGAGATGTCGGGCAGCCGAGACCAAACTGCAATACACCCGAAGCGATGTCTCTGGATCAGTTTGCCAAAATGTGTAAAACGAAGAAACCTGCGGTTTCAAATGTTGTGCAGATCACTCAGCCGGTACAGCAGTTCCAGCAGGAGCCTCAAGTGGTTTCAGAGCCTGTATCCGAACCTGTTATGGAAGAGATTGTAGATGAGAAGACCAGATGTGTTGTCGATGTAGATGGCGGTGATATCGAAATGGAAGGACCCGTCGTGACTGACTCTGCATCAGATACCGGAACTATCCCGGAAGGTTACTATGTTCAGATGGCGGCACTTTTCAAAGGAAACGGGGAGATGCTGACCTCAAGACTGGAGCGTAAAAACTACCATTATGTTTTACATCATGTAAATCGTTTCGGTAAAGAAGCGACACTGGTTCTTGTTGGTCCCTATCAGACACGCAGAGCAGCGGCAGTGGCATTGCGTTATCTGAGACGCCTCTCACGCAATGCGTTTGTCAAAAGATTCCCGTAACAGACCCCTTCTACGCTTATTTTTCGGTAAAGTCAGCAGACTTTGCCGAATTTTTCTCCTTTTTTATTAAAGATATTTTCAAAGATTCCGATATATGCAATAGAATTTAATTTTGTATTGAGGAATTTATGATGAAAAAACTATCGTTTTTAATCCTATGTGTACTGGGATTGACACAACTTCAGGCAGAGCAAGAGGCTCCTTTTACTTACCATATGGGTATGCATTTTGGACAAAATTTTGCGGACAACAACTCTAAAATGCGTGACAATGCACTGTATGGTATACGCGGTACGGTGATGCTGACACCGTTTTACGGTCTGGTACTCGGATATGATAGACTGGATAGTATCGATCTTAAAGATACATCAGCCACAACCGATGTACAGCGTCTTTATGGTTTGATTGAAGTAGATGGTGAAGAGCAGTTTCATGTAGTGCCCTATATCACATTTGGTGCCGGTTATGAGATATTGAGCAAAGATGTGGTGGTCAATGGTCACAAGTATGATATCTCTCAGGCATATTTGACAGGCGGACTTGGATTTCGGTACAACTTCATACCGGAGATGAGTATCTTTCTTGAAGGAAACGCACTCTGGAAAACAGATACCACGGATGTCGATTACAGCGCTATTGCAGGTTTTATGTACCACTTCAATGCTACAACCTGTGACAAAACCTACATAACAGACAGACTGAGAGAGAAACCGAAAGAGAGAACTACAATACATACAGGTGCGGTCAATGCTATCTCCGGATGGAAAAAACCGACGCTCTCGCACAAAAAAGCACCTTTCCGAAAAACAGCATTTACACAGAAAAAATGGGAAAATCCTGCCCCCGTGCAAAAACGTCCGGTCTATAGACACAAGTATGTAAATCCGAAGAGAGTAGTACACTTCAGACCTAAAAATAGACAAAACAACGGATACCATAACGGATACTATGTCGTACTCGGTGCTTTCAAAACCAAAAGAGGTATGCATACTCTCTTGAGGAGACTTGATCGAAAAGGAATCCCTTATATCCTGAAAGACAACCGACGTAAAAGATTGACTTATGTACTCTGTGGTGTCTATCCGAATCAGTACAGAGCGCAAAGAGCGTTGAAAAGATTGAAAGCTGTACAGCATGATGCCTATATCAAGAGGATGCGATAACCCGCTTTTACGCAAAACTAAAATAGCTTTTGGTTACAATAGCGCTAAAAAAGAGAGCGCTATGCAAAGCATTATCGAAAAAGTCCAAAACGGCGAACGCCTCGGTTATGAAGAGGGGGTCAGACTTTACGACCTCGACCTCTTCACCCTCGGAGGGCTCGCCGATACGATCCGAAACAAGCGGTGGGGGAAAAAGAGTTTTTTCAACATCAACCGCCATATCAACCCTACCAATGTCTGTAAAGATATCTGCAAATTTTGCGCTTTTAGTGCCAGCCGTAAAAATCCCAGCCCCTATACAATGTCTCATGAAGAGATTCTCAAAATCGTCGAAGAGGCGAAAGCGCGGGGTATCAAAGAGGTGCATATCGTCTCCGCCCACAATCCCGATGCCGGTCTGGAGTGGTATATGGAGGTCTTTTCCAAAATCAAACAGCACTTTCCAGATATCCACGTCAAAGCGCTCACCGCGGCGGAGATCAACTTTCTGGCGGAGGAGTACAACCTCAGTTACGACGAAGTGATCGACCGCATGATCGAACACGGTGTGGATTCGATGCCCGGCGGGGGTGCGGAGATATTTGACGAAAAAGTGCGCGACTATATCTGCAAGGGAAAGGTGACTTCGGATCAGTGGATCGATATTCACCGCAAATGGCACAAAAGAGGCAGACACTCCAACGCGACGATGCTTTTTGGTC
>QNZT01000115.1 GCA_003978455.1 Sulfurospirillum sp. | reverse complement strand
TACACGCTTTAAAAAATGTACTGAAATTTCTCTCGGTGATCGGTGTGGCACTGAGCCTCTTTTTTCTGCTCCCCATCGCTACGGGATGGTTTTACCATGAAGATATCTACAGTTTCGCACTCTATGACACACTGCTCTTTACAACCAATATGACACTTTTTCTGATCCTGAAAAAACACCGGATGCAGCTCAATATCAAAGATGGTATCCTCTCTGTCAATCTGGTTTGGATCCTGCTGGGATTCGGCGGTGCGATTCCGCTGGTTTTATACAGCGATATCTCCTGGGCTGACGGATTTTTCGAAGCGATCAGCGGTTTTACTACCACCGGAGCGACGATCTATACAGATATCGAATCTCTGCCCAAAACCATCCTCCTTTTACGCAGTCTGATGCACTGGCTGGGCGGTATGGGTATCATCGTGCTGGGTGTGGGACTCTTCTCCCTGATCAACCCCAGCGGCTCGATGGCACTTTTCAAAGCAGAATCGACCGGTATCAAGATGGAGAAGATGACACCCAGGATCAAAGACACCGCCATCCAGCTATGGGGCGTCTATCTGCTCTTTACGATACTCGACTTTATCGCGCTCCACTTCGCGGGTATGAACTGGTTTGACAGTCTCAACCACGCCTTTTCGACAATCTCCACAGGCGGTTTTTCTACCAAAAATGCTTCAATGGGATACTTTCACTCTCCCGGGATTTACTGGATCACCACTTTTTTCATGATTGTCTCGGGTATCAACTTTCTGGCGCACCTGAAACTTTTTACAAGCGGCTCTGCGGACGGCTACCGCAGAGAAGAGCCGCTCTGGTATCTTGGCATCTTTTTTCTGCTCTCAGTCACCCTGACACTGATCGTCTCCGGTCTGGACAAAGACAACCTTTTTCATGCTGCCACCCACTCCTTTTTCACGATCGCATCGGTACTGACGACAACCGGATTTGCAACACTCGACTATGAACAGTGGGGACATATCGCAGTGAGCGTCGTACTGGTCGCTATGCTGGTCGGAGGAAACGCCGGTTCCACTGCCGGTGGGGTCAAAGTGATCCGCCACATCCTTCTCTTCAAAATCTTGAATGTCCAGCTGAAAAAGAGTATCCACCCCCATGCCATGGTTACTATCTTTATCGACAAACAGAAAGCCTCCGCCAATACCATCACCTCAACCGTCGGATTTATCCTGCTCTTCATCATCACCAACCTGATCATCTCATTTTACCTCTTCTCCCGCGGTTTTGACGCACTCACCTCTATCTCAACCGCCCTCGCCTGTGTGGGCAATATAGGCCCGGGTTTTGCACTCACCGGTCCCGCGCAAAACTACGCTTTTTTCAACGATACCGATAAAATTATCCTCTCATTTTCGATGATCGCAGGACGCCTGGAGTTTTATACCGTGGCACTTCTCTTTACAAAAGAGTTCTGGAAAAAGTTTTAAGATAAAAATAAAATAAATTCTATTTTTAATTATATAATAAAAGTTATGATATAATAATATCATCTTATATATCGCAGGCAGTTGATGAGAAGACATTTTACCGAGCAGACCGCTATCTTTTTCAGTGTCACAAAATGGATGTTTCTCTCCTCGTTTATCGGGGTGATGATCGGCGCGATCGTTACCGTCTTTTTAACGATCCTGCATCTTGCAGAAGCGCAGCGCAGCAGCGTACCTTTTCACTACTACTATCTGCTTCCGGTAGCGCTGGTACTTACCGTGTGGCTGGTACGCACTTTTGCACCCTCAGCAGAGGGGCACGGTACGGAAAAGGTGATCGAAGCGGTGCATAAACAAAACGGTAAAATCGACATCAGAGTGATCCCGGTCAAACTCCTTGCGACACTTTTGACAATCTTTGCCGGAGGATCGGTAGGTAAAGAGGGGCCGGGAGCGCAAATCGGTGCGGGAGCATCCTCATTTATCTCAAATATACTCAAATTTCATAAATCTGACCGAAAAAAGCTGGTGATCTGCGGTATCAGTGCGGGATTTGCCTCTGTATTCGGCACACCGATCGCCGGTGCTATATTCGGTGTCGAAGTACTGGTGATCGGTGTCATTATGTACGATGTACTGCTGCCCTCATTTGTCGCCGGATTTGCCGCTTTTACCACTGCACAGTTTCTGGGGATAAAATACACCTATTTTGATCTCCACTTTTACCAGAGTGTAGCACTTGATCTGCCGCTGATCCTGAAAGTGGTACTTGCAGGACTCTTCTTCGGACTGGTATCCGATGTGGTGGTGACGATGGTTTCATGGGTACATCAAAGCATCAAAAAAATACCCCTGCACATCTACTGGAAAGCCTTTGGAGGCGGTGTGGTTCTCATCCTCCTTACGCTTATATTCGGAGACGAATACCTCGGACTGGGTCTGGATACGATCAAAGATACGCTCGACCCGAATCCTGCCTATACCCAGTCACTTCCCTGGTACGCCTTTTTACTCAAGTCACTCTTTACCTCACTCACCCTCGGTGTCGGCGGCAGCGGAGGCATCATCACCCCGCTCTTCTATATCGGCGCCACCAGCGGTCACAGTTTCGCCCTGCTGACAGGCGACAGCCATATCGCCCTCTTTGCCGCGCTCGGTTTTGTCAGTGTACTCGCCGGAGCCACCAACACACCGATCGCCGCAACGATCATGGCGGTGGAACTTTTCGGTATCGAGATCGCCCACTATGCCGCACTGAGCGTAGTCATCAGTTTTCTGATCACAGGACACAGAAGTGTCTTTACCTCACAGATACTCGCCATGCGCAAATCCGAGATGCTCGAAGTCAAAGTCGGACAGGAGATCGAAGAAGCAGAAGTCAATCTCGAAAATCATGAACTCAACAAAATCAAAAACATCCGCGACAAACTGCAAAAACGACGTGAACTCTTACAAAAACGCCGTCTGGAGCAGCGGAAAAATAAGAAAAGCTAAACTAATATATAGTTGTTTACGCTTCAGCAACTGATCCATTTTACCCCAAAAAACAGTTTGTTCATGATGTAATTATCTATCAATATTTTCAACAAACATAAACTTTATATTTTATATTTATAATGTTATACTATTTTTATCAAATCATAAAGTAGTTGTATGCGGTATCTTCTCCTCTTCTTGTTTTTGCTCTTTTGGGTCGGGTGCAGTGTCAAAGTGTCGCCGTGGCAAAAAGGTAGACTCGCCAAAGAGACTATGCGCGAAGACGGAGGCAATCCCTACCGTACAAAATTTAACGAGCATATCTTCATCTCCAAGGAGGGTGCAAAAGGGGGCGGCGGTGTGAGCGGCGGAGGGTGCGGATGCCGGTAGATAGCACCAAACTCTCGGTTTTATGCGCCATAGTGCTGCTGACACAACCCCTTCAGGCAAAGGATTATGTCAATATCCAGATGCTCTACTACGATGAAAACGACGAAACCACCACCATCGTCTCACCCAACATCGAACTCAACATCGACCTGAGCGCCGACTATACCCTCAACGCCTCTTTGGGGATGGATGCCCTCACCGGCGCTTCTGAAACATACTACGACAAGAGCTACACACCCTCCAGCGGCGCTTCGCCTTACAAACACGCCAAAAGCAACCCCTCCGCCTATGCCCGCGGAAAACGGATTTCACAAAACGATGTCGGATATGGTCTGATCGACTACCGCGACTACCGGTACAGCGCCAGTGTCTCACTCACAAAACGGCTGGCAAACAGAGATGAACTCACAGGAGGTCTCTCCTACAACAACGAATACGACTTCCACATACCCGAAATCTCCCTCGGCTACAAACACTGGCTCGATCCCTCCAAAAACAGCGCGCTCACGCTCTCTGCCGCATACCAGTACGCCTACGTCCTCATCTGGTGCCGCAACAACACCCTCTGCGATACAAAAAGCGGTGCAAGCGAGACATTTCACCAAAACAACCTCTTCACCCAGCTCACCTACACACAGGTGATCGACAAAAGATCCGAAGCCGAAGTGACCCTCTTTTACAACGACGAAAACGGATTTTTAAGCAATCCCTACAAAAATATCGTCCGAGACTACAACACCGCACCCCTCGTCACCAACGAAAGACGCCCCGACAACCGGCAGGGATACGGCACAAAACTGAGCTACCACCGTGCCGTGACAGACAAAACCACCCTCCACGGCAGCTACCGCTACTATCATGACGACTGGGAACTCGACGCACACACCCTCAGTACCACACTCTATCACCAGTACACCCCGAAACTGACCCTGCAAACCACCCTGCGCTACTACACCCAGAGCAAAGCCTCCTTTTACGATGGTCGCAAAGACCACTTCACCGATGAGAAATACGCCTCAAGCGACATCAGACTCGGCGACCTGCACTCTCTTTACATCCAGGGAGGCATCGACTACCGTATGCGAAAAGATCTGATACAAAACTTCTACCTCAGCTACTACAAACAGAACAACGGACTGAAAGCAATCTCCTTTGTCATCGGGCAGAAGTATCTTTTTTAAAACAGTTTCCGTTCATACACCTCTCTTCTCAGAAAAAGCGGGTCGCGTTACACTTCTATTTTCAGTCGCTGTGCGGTTGCAAATGCCCACTGGAAGTTGTACCCGCCGAGTTCTCCGGTGACATCGAGCGCTTCGCCCAGAAAGTAGAGTCCTTCACACTTTCTGCTCATCATCGTTTTGGGATCGATCTCGTCGGTGGCGACTCCTCCGGCGGTCACTTCCGCTTTGCTGTAGCCGAAATTTCCCGCAGGCGCGAAGCGGTAGGATTTGATCTTTTCCAGTTTCGCTTTTGCTTCATGATCGAGGGTGCAGAGCGGCTGATCTTTCAAACCGATAGCATCCAGAAAAGCTTTCATGAAACGTCTGGGAAGTCCCAGTACAGTAGAGATCTGCTTTCTGCTGCCAAATAATCTGTCGTCGAGTTGTCGTCCCGGCAAAAAGTCGATCACAATCTCCCCTTTTTGCCAGTAGAGCGAACTGTTCAAGATCGCAGGTCCACTGATGCCACGGTGGGCGAAGAGCATATCGCCGGTGATGCTTTTTGCTCCCACATTGACATGAACGGGCAGGGAGATACCGCTAAGCGATTTCATCCAAAACTGTGCTTTTTGCAGTGTAAATCCGACGAGTGCTGGTTTGGGCGTGTGGACCGTGTGTCCGAATTTTTCAGCGATCCGAAATGCGATATCCGTAGCGCCGATTTTCGGAAAACTGAGTCCGCCGGCGGCGACGACCACCTTTTTTGCCTCGAACTCTCCGCGATCGGTCGTGACGATAAAATCCTCCTCTTTGGAGATATCCAGAACCTTGTGACCGGTCAGCAGCGGTACCCCCTGAACTTCATGAAGCAGCAGCGAAATCAGTTCCTGCGAACTTCTGGGACAAAAGTACTGGCTCCCTTTGCGCACCACCGGGTCAAGTCCCCTCTCCCGCAGCCACGCCAGCAGATCACGCTGTGTAAAACCTGCCAGGATATCGCCTGTAAAAGCGGGATCACCCAGATAGTGTTCCGGGCTGACATCTTTGTTGGTGATGTTACACTTCCCGCCGCCGGAGATTTTGATCTTCTCTGCGGGGCGGGCGTTGCCCTCCAAAAGGGCGATATCTCTGTCACGATACCGCGATGCAGCCATCAAGCCGCTTGCACCGGCACCGATGACGATGATCTCTTTTTTTACCATCACTGCACTTTGCCGCCGAAAAGAAACGCTTTTTTATAGAACCCTTTCGTCAGATCGGAGATCGTCACGCTGTGTGCTTTGCCGCTGGAGGCGTGGATAAAACGTCCATTTCCCAGATAGATGCCGCTGTGGTTGATCTGCCCGCGTCCGGAAGTATCGAAAAATACGATATCTCCCGGTTCCAGTTGCGAGAGGTCGTAGATACGCACATGCGCAGACTGCGCTTTGGCATTGTGCGGGAGTTTTTTTCCGAGCGATTGCCGGTAGAGAAAAGCGACAAAACCGGAGCAGTCAAACCCACTTTCATCCATACCGCCGTACACATAGCGCACACCCAGTTCACTTTTTGCCAGCCGTATCAGCGGAAGCATATCGTTTCGGCACTGTTGAACAGTGTAACTTTGGGAAGTTGTCTGCGGTATCTTGTGCCACTTTGCGCTAGCGGAACCCAACGGCTCCTCGACACCGCTTTCAGGCTGAAACCCGAGAAAACACCCCTGAAGCAGAAAAAGAGAGAGTAGCATCATATTTATCTGTAACATTCACAAATTATACTCAATTTTAATGTATAATAGGCATAGCCGAAACTCAAAAAGGGAGTATGATGCAATTAATTAAACTATTTTTATTTTTAATACTTTTTGCGGTCGGATTGTCCGCCATGGCAAAGAAACAGCAGCCGCAGACGGGAAAAATCGACGACTGGGAATACAACGCGACCATGCCCGCATACAATGGAAAACACGCCAGAATCATGCCCACAGGCGTCGCGGTAAATGCTCGCGTGGGGATGCCGACACCGATGCTGAAATCGATGCGTATGTCCACCGCACCGGATATCGGCTTTGCAGTCGGCGGAGCAAAAGATGCCAACAACTTTTACGACAATCTCAAAAACGGCTATCTGCCGAAACTTAAAAGCATCACTTATGAAGGGGTCTTCTACGAACACTATTTCGATACCGATAAAAAGAGTGATACAAAGTGCGAAACACTCTTTTGCCCAGCCTACGCTACTGCCGTTCAAAAGAACCTCTACACGGATGAGACAGAGTATTACCTCTCTGTCGGACTCAACTCCAATATCAAAGCATCGGACTTCGCACGCAAAAAACTGAACCTCGTTGTCGTACTCGATATCTCAGGCTCTATGAGCTCTCCTTTTAATAGTTACTATTATGACAAAAAGAGGCGTAGAGCGCCGGAAGAGAATAGTGAAAAATCAAAAATGCAAATCGCCAGCGAATCTCTCGCCGCGATGCTCAGACACCTCCGCCCCGAAGATAGCCTGGGTGTCGTTCTCTTCGACTCCAGAGCCTACACTGCCAAGCCGCTCAGAGCCGTTGCACAAACAGATATGGAGGCGATCAAAAAACATATCCTCGACCTCAAACCCAGAGGCGGTACCAACTGGAGCGCAGGATACGAAGCGGGGCTGGAACTCTTCAGAAAACTCGATGAAAACGCCCCGGATCGCGGTGATTATGAAAACCGTATCATCTTCATGACAGACGCTATGCCCAACCGTGGAGAGCTGCGTGAAAACGGACTCTTCGGGATGGTGGACAAAGCGGCAAAAAGAGGTGTTTATACCTCTTTCATCGGTATCGGCGTCGATTTCAACACCGATCTGATGGAGCGTGTCTCCAAAACCAGAGGCGCCAACTACTATGCCGTGCACTCCCTTCATGATTTTAAAAAACGGCTCGATGACGAGTTTGATTTTATGGTCACACCACTGGTATTCGATCTGAAACTGGCACTCGACAGCGATGCCTACGACATCGAAGCGGTCTACGGCTCTCCCGAAGCAGACAAAGCGACCAAAACAGTACTCTATGTCAACACCCTCTTTCCCAGCGCCACGAAAGAGGGGAAAACCAAAGGCGGGATCATCGTCGTTAAACTGAAGCGAAAAGGAGAGGGCAACGCTCTCACACTAAGGGCAAGCTACAAGGATCGCAACGGAAAAACCTACAACGTCTCCAAAAAGGCGGCATTTAAAGAGGGGCTTTACTTCGACAACAGCGGTATCCGAAAAGGGATCTTGCTGAGCGAATATGTCACACTGATCCAAAACTGGCTCATCGATAGCCGAAAGGGATGCAACGACAAACTTACTCCCGAGACACCGGTAATCATCCCCTTTTACCGCCAGTGTATGCGCTACCCGCCTGAGCGTCCGGAGTACAAATATATCGAAACCTGGGAACGCAGATCGTGCCCGCTGGAAGTGAGTGACGGCTACCGCAACGTATTTGCCCTCTTCAGACGCAAATTTGGTGATGAGATGCGCGCACTGAACGATCCGTCACTGCATAGAGAGTATGATGCCCTGAAACTGCTCAGCGGCTATAAAAAGCACAAACCGGCGTCATCCGGACAAGATGACTGGCAGACGGAGCGATAACGATGAGACTCTACATAATAATGGCACTGATACTGCTGGCGGCTATTTTACTGATCTACATGAAGTACCGCAAAACCGGCGATCCGAAAATCCTCCTGCGCTATACGGCAGCAATCGGCGTCGCCGTCTTTTTTACCTATATCAGCAAGATGATCATCGTACACAAGCCGCTCTTTATCGTCCATCTGGCACTCCTCTTTCTGAGCTGGATCGGGGTCTTTTACTACCTCTTCAAAGAGCGTCTCATCCTCTGGTTTCTGCTCGCACCGACGGCAACCACCCTCTTTTTCATCTTTGAGGCACTCTTTTTCAGAGAGAATGGGTAAAAATATGTTACCTTATTATACAAAAGTTCTCTTTTATGCGATAAAAAGCAGCATGAGAGATTTAAAAGTAAAATTATATCGACAAACACCGATATACTACATAAATCAAATAAAGAGAGAAAAACAATGCAATACAGACTATATGTTTTCATATCAATACTGATACTTTCCCTGTCCGGATGTGGCGGAGCGACAGAAGAGACGACGGTTGACCGCACACAGAGTATCCCCAAAAGCTATCACACCGGGTCGATATCGCTCTGGAACTACCTTGTACCCGCCGGAGACACAACCAACAACTATGTCAAAACCAACGGTGAACAGGTACAGAAGTATCGTACCCGCTACACCAGAGAAGCAAACAGTGTCACGGAAGTTTCCGATTTGTCCAAAAATGAGAAAACTGTTTATCGAAACGGCAAAGAAAGTATAACTGTTTTATTTTATACCAACGGGCAGGAAAATGGGCGTTTAGAACTTAAACCTACGGTCGATATAGGGGATATTGTCACGATCAAAAAATCGGATTGTACCCTTGTCAAACTCTGGGACGATTTCACCTATCAGAAGCAGAATTTTAAAGATGTCATAGAGATCAGATGCGGAGATACCCCCGGCTACTATCAGAAAGGCGTAGGTGAGATTCTTCAGGAGAAACATCTTGCAGAAAATGGCAAAATCGAAACAAAAATGATCAGCAGACCATAAAATACGGGGAAGGAAAAGCACAATGAAAGATATAGAACAGCTGGCACACACACTGGGACTTTCAGAAGAGCGGCTAATGCACAAACTCGATGCGTTTTTGATTTATGCACAGGTAGAGCTGGCAAACCTTGAAGATGCAATCGAACAAAAAAAGTATAAAAAGATTGTACGCCATGCACACAAACTGAGTGTAAAAGCGGACAAATTGAATCTCGATGAAATCTATATCCATACAGAGCATATCGAAATACTCGCTATGTTCAAACGAGACACAGACTATATGCTGCTCTTCAACGAACTACATGAAGCGCTTTTCAAACTTCATGAAGAGTTTGCGGAAGCCAAGATGCTTTTTCCGGCAAGATAACCGCTTGCCCATGCCCAGTGGAGGTTGTACCCTCCCCTGTCTCCATCCACATCAAGCACCTCTCCGGTGAGAAATAGATTTTTAACCAGTCTCGACTCCATCGTTTTTGCAAAAACTTCACTGCAATCCACACCTCCCGCCATCACCTCCGCACCTTTGGCACCTCTCGTGTCGTGCACGGCGATTTGCAGGTGTTTGATAGTATATGCCAGACGCTGCACATCTTTCGTTCCCAACGAACTTTTACGCGTCAATTTTAGCATATCCAGCAAGGCATCGACTATCTTTTGATGCAACATACCGTTGAGCCAGAGGCGGGGCGGCTTTTTTGCAAAACGTTTGCTCTTGTTCTGTAAGATCTTTTTCAGTGTATCGGGTGCCATATCGGGAAGCAGATCGACCTGAACATGACAGCGATACCCTCTTTGCAAACCGCGGGAGATCGCACGACTGATATCCAGAACAGCCAGTCCCGATATGCCGTAATTGGTAAAGAGCAGATCACCCCGTACGGACGCTTCCTCAATACCGTTTACAACAGCGCTAACCTCTGCTTCGAGCTTGACACCGCTGCATCTGCTACAGAGCGGATCACTGCTAAGCAGCTGTACCAGCACAGGAAACGGATCAAACCGTTTATGTCCGAAACGCTCCGCAAAACGGATCCCGGAATCCGAACTACCAAGCGTCGGCATCGCGACCGAACCTGTCGCAATCACAACGATATCAAAATCGACACTCCCCTCTTCATGAAATACTCTGAATCGCCCGCCCCTCTTTTCGATACGTGTAACCGCCGTATCGGTCATCAGCCTAACCCCGCCTCTCAGAGAGGCATCTTCCAGAAAATCGACCACACTCGAAGCCTGCAAAGACATGGGAAAGAGCCGTCCATCCTCTACAGAGACAAACTCCAGTCCAAGGTTGGAGAAAAATCGCTCCAGAGCCCTGTTGTCAAACTGTTTGAGTGCATAAGCGGTAAAAGAGGGAAGATGCCCGTGATAGTGTGCCGGGGTGATCTCTGTGTTGCTGATGTTGCAGCGTCCGTTTCCTGTCGCCAGTATCTTACGCCCTACCCTCTTGTTTTTTTCAAGCACCGTGATATCACAATCCCCCTGTGAAGCGACCACTGCGCAAAGCAACCCCGAAGCCCCGCCGCCGATAATACCAATCTTCTTTTTCATGCGGAGATTGTAACATGAAAAGGTTTGTAGTTTTTGTCTATTAAATATTTATTAATTTTACTATATAATCAAATATATTTAAAAGGAATCTGTTCATGAAATATACACTGACAGGAGCGCTGCTTCTAACCGCATCACTACTCCGCGCCGATGTGGCAGGCGGAGAGATCAGCCTGGGATATCTTAACGACAAACCATCCGGAACATTCGCCTATAAAGGCAACAGTGCCGATGTTGAGAAAAACTTCGGATGGGGTAGCGAAAACAGTTTTGTTTTGAAAGGATACATAGAGCATCCGATACCTGTACTCCCCAATATCCGCGCAGTCTATAGCCAACTCTCACACAGCGGTAACGGCACCGTCACCAATCTGAAATTCGGTGACAAAGTCTATAGCGGACAAATCGCGACAAATGTGGATATGGATATCGTCGATGCGACACTCTACTATGAGATTTTAGACAACTGGCTCAACCTCGACCTGGGACTCAATGCCAAATATATCAACGCAACCACCTATGTCCAAAACGATCTTCTGGGAAAAAGTGATACCGATTTTTCTGTCGTGTTACCGACACTCTACGCCAAGGCGAGAATCGATATCCCCATGTCCGGTCTCAGCTTCCAGGCAGAGGGAGATATGATCACCTACGATAAAAATACCCTCTACGACCTCTATCTCACCACACGCTATACCTTTACACTCGGTCTCGGTCTGGAAGCAGGTGTGAAGATGGTCAAACTTAAACTCGACGATGTGGAAGATATCACGGCAGATATCGACTTTAAAGGCGTTTACGCCGCAATCGTATGGGACTTTTAGAAAACTCTCATTTAAGATTCACGAAATTTAAGAAAATTCAAGCGCGGTTTATCTGCGCGTGAGCCCTGCGCTGAGCAGAACTTAGTGTTAGCGTAGTATTTGGGACTCTGTTCCAAATACGTTAATCTAATGTGCTTTTTTCAGATTTTTTAAAAAAAGCTTCGCTCTGTCAATATCTTCAATATCAACATGATAACGATTGACGAACTCCTCTTTCAGTCGATCTGCCATATTTTTATAAGCAAACATTTTCTCCTGCGTAACGTCTGCCTTACGGGTGATGTTTTGTTCAAACAGTTTTTCGTTATGGTTTATTTTGGCGATACTCTGTAAAAGATTTTCAACTTGGTTATATTTGTCATTTAATTGACGAAGCTTTTCATAAGACTCTACATATTTGATATACTCTTTAAGCATTTTCAGCTTTTTGCGCTTCTCTTTCACCCTTTTATGTTTATCTCTGAAGATTTCATCATCGGTCAGTTCGACCGCAAACTGAAAATGAAAATCCTCTTTTAACTGATCCAGTTTCTGACGTACTGTGGAGATTCTCTCTTGAATCATGTGCTCTTTTTGATCAATAGACGCATAAAATTGTTTACGCCGAGCCTCCGCTCTACGCACGCCGTACTGATTATCATGACCGAGTGACATTGTTGCCATAGCGTTGTTTTTCTCTTCAAAGCGTTCTATCAACTGCTGTTTTCGGATCTGCCACCCTTTCAGCCTGTTTTGCAACATCTTATACTCTTTTGTCAACATCCTCGCTTTGCGTACCATACTCATTCGCTGAAGTTCAAATTTGTGATATTGACTCACATTGGTATCTTTACGGGCAAAGGCATATGGAGAATAGAGCATCAAAAGTATCAAAAAGAGAGATTTCATGTAAAAAATGCGCCTTTTTATTAAATATATTAAATTTTTTCAAATTAAGTAATAAATATTATATAGATTAAATATTAATTTAATATTAAGTAATTTTTTTAGAAGTAGTATAGAAGAAAGCCGGTACGGCTTTCTTCTGAGAGGATCATCCTGTTAAGGATTGATACGAACAACGATCTCGTTGTTCTCGGCGTCAAAGAGTACTTTGTCGCCCTCATCGACCTGATCGCTGAGGATCAGTTCGGCAAGTCTGTCTTCGACCTCACTGTAAAGTGCACGTTTGAGCGGTCTCGCACCATATACCGGATCGAAACCTTCCTGTGCGATCACCGCTTTGGCAGCATCTGTCATACTGATCTCGATACCACGCTCTTTCACCTTCTTCGCGATATCCGCAAAGAGGATGTCGACGATTTTGGTGATCTGCTCCAGACCCAGCGGGTTGAAGATCACGATATCATCCAGACGGTTCAGAAACTCAGGCTTGAAGTAGTTCCTCAGCTCATCCCGAACCGCTTTCTCCCTGTCTTCGGGGTCTTTGAACTCCATGATCTTGTCGCTCGCGATGTTCGATGTCAGGATGATGATCGTATTTCTAAAATCGACCGTAATACCTTTGTTGTCGGTCAGACGACCGTCATCGAGCACTTGCAACATGATGTTAAATACATCTGGATGCGCCTTTTCGATCTCGTCGAAGAGCAAGACGCTGTAGGGCTTTCTTCTGACCGCTTCGGTCAACTGTCCACCCTCTTCGTATCCGACATATCCCGGAGGTGCACCGACCAGGCGGCTCACTGCATGCTTCTCCATATACTCACTCATATCGAAGCGAATCAGCGCTTTCTCAGTGTCAAAGAGAAACTCTGCCAGCGCTTTGGCACTCTCGGTTTTACCGACACCGGTCGGTCCGAGGAACATGAACGATCCAATCGGTCTGCTCTGGTCGGAGAGTCCTGCTTTGTTACGCTTGATCGCCCTCGCGATCGCTTTGAGCGCATCGTCCTGTCCGACAACTCTGCGTTTAAGCTCCTCTTCTATATGAAGCACTTTCTCTTTGTCGCTCTGCATCATCTTGGTGACAGGGATACCGGTCCACTTGCTCACAATCGCCGCGATCATCTCGTCATCGACGCTGTTTTTGAGCAGCGTACCGCTCGCCTGCATCTTCTCCCACTGCTCGTTGAGCTCTTTTTCACGCTGCTGAAGCTTTGGAATCTCACCATACTCGATCTCAGCAGCTTTGTTGAAGTCACCGTTACGCTTGGCAAGTTCCGCTTCACGTTTGAGCTCTTCGATCTTGACCTTGATATCCGCGATCTCTTTGAAGACCTGCTTTTCGGTCTCAAACTGTGTTTCGAGTTTGCGCTTCTCCTCTTCGAGATCGGCAAGCTCTTTTTCGATCTCCTTGAGACGCTCTTCGTTCTTTTTGTTCTTCTCCATCAAGAGCGCCTCTTTTTCGACCAGCAACTGCTCGATCTGGCGCTTGACCTTGCTCAGTTCAAACGGTTCAGATTCGATCTGCATCTTCAACTCAGCCGCCGCTTCGTCGATCAGGTCGATCGCCTTATCCGGCAGATACCTGTCGGTGATGTATCTGCTGCTCAGCTTGACCGCCGCGATCAGCGCAGAGTCGAGTATCTGGACATTGTGGTGCGCTTCGAGACGCTCCTTGATACCACGTAGAATCTGAAGCGCTTCGTTGGTATTGGGCTCATCCACTTTGACCGGCTGGAAACGTCGCTGCAATGCCGCATCTTTCTCAAAATATTTGCGGTACTCCTTCAGTGTCGTCGCACCGATCGTATGCAATTCGCCCCTTGCCAGCGCCGGTTTGAGGATGTTTGCCGCATCCATACTTCCTTCGCTTGCACCTGCACCGACGATGGTATGGATCTCATCGATAAAGAGGATGATATTACCATCTTTCTTCACTTCGTCGATAATCGCTTTTAAACGATCTTCGAACTCACCGCGATACTTCGCACCCGCGATCAGTGTACTCATATCGAGACTGATCAAACGTTTGTTCTGCAGACTCAGAGGTACTTCCCGGTTGACGATCTTCTGCGCCAGACCTTCGACGAGTGCGGTTTTACCGACACCCGGTTCACCCAGCAAGATCGGGTTGTTTTTGGTCTTTCTGATCAAAATCTGCATCATACGCTGGATCTCTTCGTCACGTCCGATGACAGGATCGAGTTCACCCTCTTTTGCTTTCTGCGTCAGGTCGATACCGTACTTCTCCAGAGACTCCAGCTTCTCTTCCGCTGTCTCAGAGTCGATCTTACGCCCGCCGCGCATCGCTTCGAGTGTCTTTTTCAACTCTGTCAGGTCGATGAACTTGCCAAGCGCCTCTTTGATGGCAGGATTATCAAGATTGGCCATCAACCATGTATCGACCGCGATATACTGGTCACCGTTTTGTACCGCCTGTGCTTCCGCTTTCTGGAGGCTCTCCGCCAGTTCACGTGAGAGTTTGATACTCTCTTTGGTGACACTGGAGACAGAGGGGAGTTTCTCCACCCTGCTCTTGATCTCCAGGGCGATCGCCTCTTTCTGCGCATTCATCTTGTTGAGTGCCTGGTTGAGGATAGAGTTGGTATCTGTCAACATCCCCCAGATAACATGAAGCGGTGTCGCTTCCGGATTTTTGGCATGCAACGCCAGGGAGATCGCACTCTCGATCGATTCCCGCATCGCATGGGTCAGTTTTTCAAATATATTTTGCATTTTTGCTCCTTTTTGCTTCCACATTTTCCGTGGTATTTTTTGATATGACGTTATTATACAACATTGAGTGTGTATTTGTCAAGGTTTTTAAAAACTTTTTTGCAAATTTCTTTTTATTCTTTTCTTAACTATATATTATCCCGTTACTCTTGACAAACTATTTTATTTTCTGTTATACTTCGCCCCTAAATTTATACAAGGAGACAGAATCATGAACGACTATCCAAACCCCAAGTTCACTAAACCATTCTATTCTGTCTGGTATTGTATAAAAAATTTCTCCCTCTAAAACCTCTTTTGCGTCTTTAGAATTTTCAAATTTTTTATCGTTACTCAGACAGCTGTCGTAACCGCTGTTATCTACCTCTTGTTTTTTAATGTAGATTTTTTTTCCATAGATATTTTTCTGTGCACACTGACAAGGAGGCAACCATGTCTGCACACCGACGCGTGTTGCATCTGGCAACACCGCTGGTTTTCAATCTGTTATTCAATGTTCTGATAGTCTATACCGATTTCTTCATGGTCGCGAAACTCGGAGAGGAGGCGATCGCAGCTGTCGGTATGGGAACACAGATCTGGGGCATCTGCTTTGCGATCAGCTCGCTCTTCTATACCGGGCAGAGCGCTCTGCTGACCCGATTTGTCGGCGCAAAAGAGCAAAAACGCGCGTCACTGACGCTCTCGTCCACCCTGCTCTTCGCCTCGGCGATCGGTCTGCCGCTGATCCTCTCGTGGAACTACCTCGGGCAGCATATCTTTATCTGGTTCGGGGCACCGGAGGGTGTCTTGAGTGAGGGACAGGCGTATATCGGCACACTGGCGTATGTCGCACCGCTCATCATGATCAACGCTGTGTTCGATTCGGCATTCAGCGCATACGGCAATGTCAGAACCGCACTCTATATCAACGGTGCGGTAGTGGTGCTCAACGCACTGCTTGACTATCTGCTCATCTTCGGACACGGCGGATTCGAGGCTATGGGTGTGCGCGGTGCCGCGATAGCGACAGTGGTGGCGGAGATATTCAGTTTTACGGTATTTACGCTCCTCTATCTCAGAGGGAAAACCTTCTACACCCCGATGGTACGCTTCTCCAAAAAGCTGCTCGTGCGGGTACTGAGAGTGGGGCTTCCTTCGATGGCGGAGCGACTCCTATCATCGACCTCTTACCTGATCTTTACCGGTATGGTGCTGGTACTGGGTACAGAGATCTATGCGGGATTTCAGATCGGTTTTCGGATCGAGGGTCTGGCGTTTATGCCCGGTATCGCATTTGCAGTGACCGCTTCCATCCTGATGGGACAGGGGCTCGGGGAGAAAAACCCGGACAAATCACACGCCGATGTGATGCTCTCGCTCAAGTACGCACTGGCGATCATGTTCAGCGTTTCGCTGGCATTTATGCTGATCCCCGAAAAACTGGGGAGTATCTTCACGCAGGATGCCGGCATACTGCACTATGCCAGCATCTATCTGGTGATCGTCGGGGTTTCACAGGTACCGCTGGGGATACAGTTTGTCCTCTACAAAGCGCTCAACGGCGCCGGAGCGACCAGAGAGACCTTCTGGATCAACACCGCATCGATGTGGCTGATAAGGATCATCCCATCGACCATATCGGTCTACCTCTTCCACTCCGTCACGGGCGTCTATCTGGCGATGATCGCCGACACGTTCGTCAAAGCGGTTCTCTTCTGGAGACTCTTTCATGAAGGAAACTGGAGGGCGCTGAAAGTGTAGCGCTCAGGCTACGCCCCGGAAACGGGGCGCTGCAATGCCATTATGTTAACGCTTTTGGAACAAAGTCCCAAAAGCTACGCTAACGCTAAGTTCTGCTCAGCGCAGGGCTCACGCGCAGATAAACCGCGCTTAAATTCTCTTAACTTAATGGCAATGCGGAACGATACTCCTTCAACCTCTGCTGCGCTTCATGAAGTATCGCTTCATCCTCCAGCGGATCGAACCACTCGAAACTTTTTCCGCTCTGGGCGTCTCCTTTGAGGAGGTCTCCTCCCTGGCGGTATTTGAGATCGAGTTCTGCGATTTTGAAGCCGTCGAGGGTTTTGCAAAACTCCCGTAGTCTCTGTGCGGGTTTGGTTTTGGTAAAGAGGTAGCAGTAGCCTTTGAGACCGTTACGCGATACCCTTCCGCGGAGCTGGTGGAGTGTCGCCAGTCCCATGCGCTCGGGGGCGACGATGACGATGGTGGAGAGTTTGGGCAGGGAGATTCCCACTTCGATGAGGGTGGTCGCCAGCAGGATCTTCCCTTCTTTCGCAAAGGTTTCGAGGATATCCTCCTTCTCCTTGTCCTTGCCGTGCGTCACAAATACCCCGTCGAAATTTTTCTCCCAGTAAGCGCGTGCTTCGTCGATGGACTGATAGTCGATCGTCTCACTCTCGCTCACCAGTGGATAGACGACGATCACCTGCCGCCCCGCTTCACCCTCTTTTCGGATATGCTCCGAGAGTGCTTTGAAATCTTTGGGGGTGATGATTTTCGTATCGATATCCTTTGGATACGGTAACTCTTCGATCCGGCTCACATCGATAATCTGCGACTGGATCATGCTCAGTGTACGGGGGATAGGTGTGGCGGAGAACTGTAAAAAGTGGGGATGCTTCTCCCCCTCGGAGACCATCGCCTTGATCTGCGCCCGCTGTTTAGTACCGAAACGGTGCTGTTCATCGATCATCACCAGCGGCGCTTCGGGGATCTCACGGTAGAGCAGCGCATGGGTACCGATGATGAAATCGTATTTTGAGAGATCCTCTTTTCTGTTTTCATGGGTGACAAAACCGATCTTCACCTCTTTGGGCAGAAACTTTTTCGCCTCTTCGTATATCTGTGCCGCCAGTACCGTAGTGGGTGCCATCAGGATGGCGCGTTCGGGGCGTGCGATCATCACCGAGGCAAGGATCACCATCGTTTTGCCGCAGCCCACATCCCCCATGATCAGCCGTTTGGCGGCAGTTTCACCCGCCAGATCTTTCTGAATCTCCGCGATCACCTTCTGCTGGTCACCGGTCAGGGTAAAAGGGAGTGCGTCGGTAAAGGCTTTCAGATCCCCTTTCAGCTGTGCCATCGCCGGGAAGTCAAGCCGTTTGGAGGAGAGTTTTTTGAGATGGTTGAATATCTCTGCATACTTGAGCGCTTCGATCGTTTCGGGATCAAAACCTTCATGCGCGAAAAAGGCTTCCACAAAAGAGGGGTCGGGTCGGTGCATCCGTAGCAGTAACGCCGCACGTTTTTGATCCAGCCCCTCCTTCATGAGAGACTCCTGTGTGAGCAGCTCTGCGATCAACCGTTTGACGCTTCTGTTTTGGAGCGGGGTTTTATACTTCACTTCGATCGTATTGATCTCTTCGATGATCTGCGGCTGTACCATCTGCCAGGTGTTGAACTTGTACTCCATCTTTCCTTTCAGATAGTAGCGCTTGCCGCTTTGAAACTTGCCGCGGTGGTAGGGGGTGGGGTGGAAAATGATTGCATTGATATTTTGGTTGAAGTTGTGTGCGAAGAGGGTAAATTTGAGATATTTTGGATGGTAACTGCTGCCGGTCACCTCGGCATCGATCACGTTGAGCGCACCCTCTTGCGGGCGCTCTTTGAGATAGAGCAATTCGTAACTGCGGGGGACAATCAGCGCCAGATCGATGCTGTTTTGCACCCCGAGTCTGTCAAGCCGCTCTTTGTCCTCCCGGTTCACTGCCTGGTCACGATGGAAAAGCTGAGTCTGTTGATCTCATCATGAGATGCGATAAAATCGTTCAGCTCCTTAAGGGTAAGCTTTTCGATCAGTGCGAGTTCCTTTTCATGATAGCCGATACCAAGCCCCTGATAGTACTCCATAAAAGTACGGTTCAGACGCTGTGAAAGCACTTCGTTTCGCAGCGGTTCACTGCCGGAGATAAAACGCTTCGCCTGATCCAGCTCCTCCTGCGTCACACCCTTTTTGACAAAATCGGCGACCACCTCTTTGACCAGTTTGAGCGCTTCATCCTGTGACTCCAGTTTGGTCTGGAGATATCCCTTGAGCGATGTGTGGGATTTGTTGATGTTGGCGCGGCAGTAGGCGGAGTAGGCGAGTCCTCTTTTGACACGGATCTCCTCCATCATCCGGCTGCCAAACCCACCCGCACCGAGGATAAACGCTGCCACTTTGGCTTTGTAACGATCCTTGTCATCAGCTTTGACATGAAGCGGTGCGCTGAAATAGACGTACGCCTGTTTGGTATCTTTTTTTGCAACCACCTGCTGCGGTTTTTCGATATGTTTGACAAACGGCAGCGGTTCCGCTTTTCCTTCCGCCAGCGGTTTCAGCGCCTCGGCGGCAAACTGTTTCGCCTCCTCTACCGACATATCACCGCCGATGACGACGATCGCACGTCTTAGCACCAGATGTGCACGGATATACCCCTCTACATCATGAAGCTTCAGTGCTTCCAGACTCGCTTTGGTTCCCATCGATGGATGCCCCAGTGGGGTATCTTTATAGACCAGCAGTTTGAGATTGAGACTGGCGATGTAGTCGAAGTCATTCTCTTTCTGTTTGATACGGCTCAGCTTCAGAAGTTTCACTTTATCAAAAGCACTCTGGCTGAAATTGGGATCTTTGAGCAGGTCTGTCATCAACCCTACCCCCTTGCCGAACTGCTCTTTGAGCGACTCCAGTTCGACGACAAAGGTCTCCGTACCGCTGTGGGTAGAGAGGTGAATCGCATTTTCCTCCAGTTTCTGCGCGAAACCGACCGAGCCAAGCGCCTTGGTTCCCTCACCCAGCAGCGAAGCACTGAATGATGCAATCCCCGGATGTTGCGCATCGTCAATCGAACCGCTGGTTTGAAAAATCAGTTGCATCGAAGCGATCGGCAGCGTAGCATCCTTTTCAAATATGAGCGGTATCTCTACCCCTTTGACATCAATCTTCTCTACTGTCGCACTCAATAAAACTCCTTGCAGTAATATCACAAATATCAGTATCGTTTTATACATTTTCTCTCTCATATATCTCTAGTATATTGTACGCCGTATCGCGTTTGGCGGGAATCTCGCCGATATCTTCGATCAGGCGGATCATCTCCTCCTGATTCATACGGTTGACCGCACCCGCCGCCGCAACGACATTCTCCTCCATCATCGTACTCCCCAGATCGTTGGCGCCGAACAGCAGCGCCAGCTGACCGATGTAACTCCCCTGCGTCACCCAGGAGCTCTGGATATTTTTGAAGTTGTCCAGATAGAGCCGGCTGACCGCAAGTAGTCTCAGGTAGCGGTTGGAGGACTGTTTGGTGATGGTCGGGATCTCCTGTGCCAGCTTCGTGTGGCTGGGCTGAAAACTCCACATGATAAACGCCCGGAAACCGCCCGTCTCATCCTGAAGGTTGCGGATATGCTCCCAGTGTTCGATGATCTCTTCATCGGTCTCGACCGTACCGAACATCATCGTCGCAGTCGATTTGATCCCGACTTTGTGCGCCTGACGGTGTACCTCCAGCCAGTTTTTGACATCCAGCTTCTTGGGCGCGATGATATCCCTTACCCTGTCGCTGAGTATCTCCGCTCCGGCACCGGGAATCGAAAAGAGCCCTTTTGCATGCAAACGCTCCAGCACCTCTTTGTAGGAGATTTTGGAGATTTTGGCGATATAGTCGATCTCGATCGCCGAAAAACCGTGGATCGTGATCGTCGGATAGTGGGTGTGAATCCACTCCACCAGTTCCTCATACCACTCGATCTTCAGCTTCGGATGCACCCCGCCCTGAAATAAAATCTGCGTCCCGCCGATGGCGATCAGCTCTTCGATCTTCTTACCGATCTCCTCGAAACTGAGCACATAGGCATCGTCATCCTTCCCGTGGCGGTAAAATGCACAAAACTTGCAGTCCACCCAGCAGACATTGGTATAGTTGATATTGCGATCCACCACAAAGGAGGTGATCCGTCTGGGATGCAACTCCCGTTTTCGCGCCAGTGCCATCCGCCCCAGCGTATTGAGATCCGCGTTTCGGATAAGATCCAGCGCCTCTTTGTTTGTCATACGTGCCATAATTTCACCTCTTCTCTATTGGCAGAAATTATAGCGTTTTTTGTTAAAAATCCACCCGAAGCGTTTTGGAAGCGTTGCCTTTGATATAGACATTGTCAAACACTTTTTTGTTGCCGTGTTCATGAACAACGATTTTATAACTCCCTTCGGCAAGCTGAAGGTTCGCTTTTCCGGTACGTCTAGATGAGAACGTGTAGGCGTATCTGCGGCGGGAACCTTTTTTGTAGATTTCAATTTTGACATAGGTCGGTTTTGCATTTCGTGTAGCCATGATCGTAAGTTTACCGACATTAAAATAGACTTTTTTACGGATAACATCACCTTCGAGAAGATGTATCTTTCCAAGATTTTTTCTCTGTTTGGATGTGCCGGTACGATAGGTCGACCTCAAAACATAAGTTCCTTCAGGCAATCTCACCAGTTTACCGCTGCCGGTGTAAAAGGTTTTGACACGCCGTTTTCCCTGAAACACCTCGACCCACGCGGAAACCGGTTTATGGTTGCTATAGGCTTTGACACTCACCTGCCCTGTTGCGTGCTGGTCACCGTATCCACCGCCGAGTATCCTGTCACTCATACGTTCGATAGGCATCTGAGAAGCAGGTGCAGCCTTTTTATTGATGATTTTGGTGATAACTATTTTGTCTGCTGGTGCCAGCTCCTCCTCTTTCGGTGTTTCCATCACGACCGGTTCAGCAGGCTCGACTTGCATCTGCGGAGACGGTTCCGGTTGCATCTGAGGTGCAAGAACCTGTTCCTGTGCAATCGGCACGCGCACTACAGACGCTTCAGGCGAAGGATTGGTAAATACCGGAGCCTCACTTTTAGAGGGAACACTGTTTTGTGTGATTTTTGTATTTAGAGAAGAAACACCCGGTTTTGAAGTGAACGTCGGTTTCCCTGTGACAGACTCCGGCATATTAGCCTGCGATCCGGAAATATTTCCCGGTAACACACTATTTCCTGCCAAAGCTGGTTTGCTACTTCTGTGAAAAGAGGGAGTTTCAGTTTTGGAGAGATTTGGACTTGACGACTTGATCTGCGGGCGACTCGCTTTTGCAAACTTCTCTCCACTTTCATGAAGTGAAGGGCTGACATCTTGTTGATAGCTCGGTTCCGGATATTGATAGTTTAAATTATCTAAAGGTGAAAATTTTTGTGCATCGGCTATAACCGGCTTCTGATAGCGCGGTTCGGAAACAGTGGCGTTTTGGATGCTTTGATCTGAGGAAGGTTTGGATGCAGCGTTCAATACCGGAGGCAGGGAGGTAAGCACCATCTTGTCAAACTGCTCTACCATACCGACAGTTTCAGACAGGGTGTGAAACCGGGGCACCTGGACTTCAGAACCCGCAACCAGTTCTTCATCGGAGAGGTTATTGTATCTGGAAATATCTCCTTTTGCTACTGTTACAGGTTGCACCGGGAGTATCTCTTTGTCTCTCTTTGCTTCATTATGCTTTTCATGAAGCCTGCTTTTCACTGTCACAGGTTCTCTTTCAGGTTCAGCCTTTTGGGAGCCTTTCAAGGTTTTCGTGATTTTTTGCAAAGCACTTTTGATCTTTTGGGAAAATAGAGAGAAAAAACCGTCTGAACGCTCCTTCGGTCGCTCCTCTGTGAGACGCTGCTGTAACACTTCTTCACTCTTTTTCACTGTTGGTACCGGAGATACAACGGTATCCGTAAGCCCATCCAGGGCAAAACGGCAATCGACAATATCTCCCATACCGTTAAAACAGAACTCCTCCTCTTCTATCAGCGCATCTTTGGCAACTCTCTTTTTACGCCGATGAGCGCTGCGTTTTGCACTCGCTTTCAACACTTTTTTGACCGGCTGAGGCAGGGCATCGAAAGATTCCCTCCTATAGGTAAAAGCACCCCTGTTTACTTTCAGAGAGACAACATCACCGGGATCGGTAGCTTCGTTAAATACGATATAGATATCATCTTGTTGATTTTTCTCTTCAAAATAGATACGATCACCGTTTTTCATCACGATGTCATAATTTGCATTTTCATCATAATGCTGAAAATCTTTCGTCAGGGCAAACGACTCCCCCTGCCTGGGGTAAAATGCAATAGTATCACCCGACGTCAACAAACGGCTCTGGGAAACCAACTCCGCAGCGGATAAAAGTGTCCATAAAAAAGCAGTTATAAACAGGAAAATTTTCAATACTTTACCTTGATATTTTTTTATCACCGCACCAGCAGATAATCTGAAATTTTGATGCAGTAATTTTGTTCATAATCA
>QNZT01000179.1 GCA_003978455.1 Sulfurospirillum sp. | reverse complement strand
TGAAGAACAGACAAATGATATCATCGAATATCTCAAATGGATCGACAAGAACGCTAACCTGTTCTAATCCCGATTCACACACAGGCGGTGGAAGGCTTGACTTCCATCGTCTTTTTTTATCCACTATTGTGTTTTCCAAATGAAGGTACAATAGTGTATAATTATCACAATAACTTATAATATCAGCAGAAGGACGGGGGAAATGAATAAATCGCTTACAAAATCAAGGATCTTTACATTTTTGGCATTTGCCATACTGATGTACTGGTTTGTCATACCGGCAGTATTTACACACAATGTAGTAGAACTCAATGAAGAAGGTAAAGCAGACAAACTTTCACCTCTCACATATAAAGTATGGAACTATTACCAGAAGGGACGCTATGTCAGTCCGAATGTTCCCAAAGAGATAGCAGGGGATCTTAAAAAGATGATCGATGAAGATGCGGAGCTAAGTGTTGCAACAGCACCTATCTGGTACGTCGCACTGGAAGCACCCAACTACCCCAAGGAGGCATTCCCCGAGGGTATTCCTGTCTATTATCACTTTGACGGCTTCAGCGGAGATGTTCATGAGATGAACACGATCAACCACTTTATCGGTATGGATCCGATGAAAAGAGGAGCACCATACCTTAGAGCGCTTGCACCGTATGCACTGATTTTTGTAGCATTGCTCTTTGTTTTTTATATGCTTTTCGACTGGAAGATTTTGGATTATCTGATGCTTATTCCTGTAGCGCTTCCGATCATTTTCCTGGGGTTTTATGCCTATTGGCTCTACTGGTTCGGTCACCATATGCATGACTGGGGTGCATTTAAAATCAAACCGTTTATGCCTACTGTTTTCGGTGACGGTAAAGTAGCGCAGTTTACAACGCACTCCTACCCTTCTATCGGTTTTTGGCTGCTGGTGGCGATCAGTATACTGAGTCTTTTGGCGATTGTTTCCAAGAAAAAAGCCAGAAAACAACACGAAACCAACTGAAACAAAAACGGAGATATGAGATGAGAGGTCTGGCACTGCTGCTTTTATCATTGTCACTCTATGCAAATGTCCTGCAAGATGCAATCGATCATGCACCCAAAGGCGCAAAACTCGAACTTCCTGAGGGTATTTACAAAGGCAATATCATTATCAGCAAGCCTCTTATTCTCAAAGGAAAATCTCACAAAACCGTACTCGAAGGAGACGGCAAAGGAACAGTAGTAACGATCACTAGTCCTTTTGTCACACTTGAAAATATGACCGTCAGACACAGCGGAGCAGAACATGAACGTGTAGATGCAGGCATTGCACTGAAAAAGGTAGACCACTGCAACATACTTCACTGCGATCTTAAAGATGTACTTTTCGGTATCGATGTGCAACAGTCAAATGATTGCAATATCAGTGGCAATACGATCACATCCAAACCTTTCGATCTGGGACTTCGGGGAGATGCAATCCGACTTTGGTACTCCAACGACAACACCCTGACACATAACAAAATCTATAAAGCGAGAGATTTTGTTGTCTGGTATTCGCATGGCAACCTGATCGCAGAAAATTACGGCGAATACGGCAGATACTCTCTGCACTTCATGTACACCGGAAAAAATGTCGTCAAAAACAATGAATTTACCCATAATTCTGTCGGTATCTTCTTCATGTATTCACAAGACACTATAGCTACCGGCAATATCATCAAAAACTCACTGGGCACTACAGGACTCGGAATAGGCATGAAAGATTGCTCCAACTATACTATACGGAACAACAAAATCCTCTACTGTGCCAGAGGACTCTATATAGACCGTTCGCCTTTTGAACCAGATACTGTAAACAAAATAGAACATAACTACATCCTTTATAACAGCGAAGGGATACACTTCCATTCACTGAGTCTGAACAATATCTTTAAAGACAATATCATCAAAGGAAACATCGATACCGTTGTCAATGACTCATACAATACCAGAGTTACCCAAAACCGGTGGGACGGCAACTACTGGGACGACTATCAAGGCTTTGACAAAAACGGTGACGGTATCGGAGATACACCATACAATCTCTACTACTATGCCGACAAAATGTGGCTTTTAAACCCAAATGTCAAATTTTTCTACGGATCACCGGTCATCTCGATACTCAATTTTCTGGCAAAACTGGCTCCGATATCCGAGCCTGTCAAATTGTTGACTGATCCGCATCCCAAAATGATGGAGGGGAAACTACTATGAAACCTGAAGAGAAAAAGCGAAGAGACTTCATGAAAAACATCGCCGGTATCGGTGTGCTTGGACTGGCTGCCGGTGCAGGCATCTACTTCGCTCCCAAACTCAAAGCAGATAAATTATTGCTCAGACCACCCGGAGCTGTCGACGAAGATGACTTTCTCAAACTCTGCATCAAGTGTGGTCAGTGTCTGCAAGTGTGTCCTTACGACTCGATAGAACTTGAAGACATCGACGGTGGCGCAAGTGTCGGCATGGCATATATTGATCCTCTCAAACGCGGATGCTATCTGTGTGAAGCGTTTCCATGCATCCTTGCCTGCCCTACCGGTGCACTCGATCATGAAAAAGATGAGATCAAATATGTCCATATGGGAATGGCGGTCATCGTCAATGAAAGTGCCTGTCTCGCGCTCAAAAAAGAGCCGGTTCCGGACAGTGCCATCGACCGGATCTATGACCATACAAAAGTTTTGACTCCACAAGAGCACCAGCAGCACAAGGTGATTATGCGCGGCGATGAAACGGAAAAAGAGGAACTCCAGAAAAAAGTTCTTGAAAAACTTGAGAAGTTCAGGGGAAAAGAGTGTACCATCTGTGCAGATATGTGCCCGTTTCATCCCAATCCGGAAGATGCAATCGGCATGGTTTCCAAAAACGGAGGGCTGATTCCGGAGATTCGAGAAGCCTGTGTAGGCTGCGGAGCCTGTGTCGAACTCTGTCCGACACAAGTTTTAAATATCGTACCGCGTGCTACTTATGAGGATATTTACGGGAAAGGGAAAACCAATGGCTAATAGAAAATGGATCATTTCACTGGCGGCATCGATACTGCTTTTTGCAGGATGCGGCGGTGAATCAGAAAAAAAAGAGGTGACTTCATCTAATGAAGCGACACCCCAGATCAAAATCACCAAAAACGCTGTCGATACAACAGTCAAAAAGGGTGAGGACAAAAGCAACAGCGGGCAGTTTTACTACTCCTACAACAAGGAGAAAAACAGCACAGATGAAGCGCCGAAAAGCAGAACTACAATCGACGCCTATCTCAATATCAAGTCACCATATGAGAAAATACGCATCACGATGATGATCAAACGTTTGAGCAACGATTATATACTCAGATGCTCTCCCTGTCATGATGACTACGCAAACGGCGTTATCGGACCTTCGCTTCTGGATAAAGATGCAAAGTTTATCTACCAGCGTATCATGGACTTTAAGACAGGGAAAAAGAAAAATGTACTTATGAAAGAGCTTGTATCACAGATCGACGATGCAAAGCTGAAATCGATCGCAGAAGAGATCGCAAACTTCAATAAAGAGATCAGAAAAATGAGGAGAGGGAAATGATAAAAAAAATAGTTGCAGCAGTCGCCGTACTTCTAGCACTTTGGGCAAGCATTTATATGATAGGACTGGATAAAGAAGCCAACAAGATGCAGCGTATAGCAGAGCTGCTCAAAAGCACATCTATGGAAGATAAAAAGCTGAACACAACTTCGCAAAAGCAGATTGTGCAACAACCTGTGCAGCAAACGTCCACAACAAGCAGCAAAGATAAAGAGGTTGAGGATAAACTTAAAGCACTAAAGGAAAAAGCAGGAAATATCGCTGCCTTCAATGTCAGCCCACTTTACAAAAAAAGCTGTGCCTCCTGTCATGGAAATATCGGTGAAGGCATCATCGGGCCGAAGCTACTCGGTGACAGCAAAGAGAAGATACTGAACGCACTTCATGATTTCAAAAGTGGTAAACGTAAAAACTATGTCATGTACGGACTTCTGGGCAATATGAGCGATGAACAGCTTGAACAACTGGCTACAGAGATCTCTACATTTCAGCAAAAACTGGAAGAAGCAACCAAACAGTAAGAGACGACATACAACTACAAGGAGGAGAGGAAGATGGATAAATACAATGCCAGTATAAAAGAGATAGTCAACGCCCCCTTTTGGTCTACTTTTTACTACAAGACCAAAGAAGGGAAGACACGGCTGACGATTAGAGCATGGAGATGGCTGAGTATTTTTATCATCAATCTTCTCTTTTTCCTCTCTTTTCATATCGACGTTCAAATCCTGGAGGGGACGCTTAACGGATCGAGACTTCTGGGCTTTCACCTGATCGATCCCTTCACAGCACTGGAGATCTTTGCCGCGGAACACCACATCCATACCAACGTCATCATCGGAAGCCTGACACTGGTCGCTTTCTATTTTCTCGCGGGCGGAAAAGCGTACTGTTCCTGGGTATGCCCATACGGTATGCTAAGTGAAATCGGCGAATATATACATATGAGGCTGGTGCGTAAAAAGATCATCAAAGAGCGTAAATTTAACCCAAATATCCGTTTCTTTTTCTGGGCTGTTTTTCTGGCAGCCGCAGCAATCGACGGCTATCTGGTTTTTGAAGTAATCAACCCTATCGGTATCTTGAGCCGTATCATCACTTACGGCTGGAGTCTGGCGGCAGTGTGGGTATTGGTGATACTGCTCTTTGAGATCCTCTACTCACGACGCGCATGGTGCAAATATATCTGCCCTGTCGGCACAACCTATAACTTTCTGGGCTGGATCAGTATGACAAAAGTAAAGTGGGATATGAACAAATGTGACCACTGCGGTGCTTGTCTGAATGCCTGTTTTGAAGATCATGTACTGGAGTTTATCAAACCCAAATATGACAAAAAACGTGCCGAAAAAGGGATCGACACACAACTGGTCGTCAATGGTGACTGTACGCTGTGCGGTCGATGTTTCGATGTCTGTCATACCGATGCCTATAACTACGATTTCCGACTGAAAGATCTGGTGTAGATGCTGGTAGTTGCAAAAGAGATAACCAAACGTTTCCTGGGTACCAATGTACTCGATCATGTAACGCTGACTATCGAAAAAGGTGACCGCATCGCACTGATGGGTCCAAACGGTGCGGGGAAAACGACACTGGTACGTGCGATACTCGGCTTTTACCACCTCGACGGCGGAACACTTGAAGTAGTGGGACACAACCCGATCAAAGAGAGAGAAAGTGTCCTCAGGCACATCAGCTTTATTCCCCAGCTCCCTCCCCCGGTAAAACTGAGCATCGAAGAGCTGGTGACATTTGTGGGCAAAAGCGCCGGTATATCCAAAGAGGCTATATTTCATGAAGCGGAAAGACTCGATCTGGACTTGAAGCAACATATCAGCAAACCGTTTTACAAACTCTCCGGCGGTATGAAGCAGAAACTGCTTATCGCGATCGCCCTTTCCAAAAAGAGTGACCTGCTCATCTTCGATGAACCTACAGCCAACCTCGACCCCAAAGGACGGGAACAGTTTTATACACTTCTGCAGGAGATCGATCCAAAGTGTTCTACCCTCTTTATCACACACAGACTGGACGAGATCGAATCTCTCGTCAACAGGCAAATATATATGGATCTGGGAAAGGTGGTCGAAGATGAAAAGATTTAATCTCCTGCTCGTTTTCATGACGATCCTGATAACACTCTTTACGGGATGCCAGAAGAAAAGCGGCGGCGGTATCGAAAAGATGCACTGGGATCGCGATATGTGTGAACGCTGCAAGATGGCAATCAGTGAGCGAAAATACGCCGTTCAGGTTATCGATCCCAAAACAGGCAAAGCCTACAAATTTGACGACATCGGCTGCGCGGTACTCTGGTTTGACGAAGAGCATATCCCTTGGAAAGCGCAGGCGAAGATCTGGATCACCGATGCCAAAACCGGCAGATGGATCGATGCGAGAAAAGCGATCTATACAGATGACTCCATCACACCGATGGCATTCGGTTTTGCGGCATACACCAAAGAGACACTGCCGCCAAACCACCATACAGTCGACTTTAACGAAGTCGTAAAAAAGGTACACATCATCGAACAACTCAACAACCAAAAGGTAGGTGCACAACCATGAAAAATCTTCTGCTCATCGCCTATCTGGATATCAAAGAGTCGCTGCGCTCCAAATGGTTCTACGTCTATGCAGTGGTTTTCGGCGGTCTGATGGCGCTCTTTTTCATCACCGGTGTTTCCGATGCCGTCGTGATGGGCTTCACGGGACTCAGCCGGATGCTTCTGATCTTTATACAGGTGACGATCATCATCCTCCCGATATTTATCCTCATCACAACAGTCAAGTCGATCTCCGGAGACAGGGAGAGCAATGTCCTGGAATATATGCTCTCATTTCCGGTTTCGCTGAAAGATTACTACTGGGGAAAGATGCTCGGACGCTTCGCGACAGTCTTTTTGCCGGTCTTTTTCGCACTGGCACTGGGTGTGGTGTTTGGACTTATCAAAGGCGGCGATCTGCCGTGGGGGATGGTATTGCTCTACTCTGCCCTGCTCTTTTCCCTTTGCTTCACCTTTTTGGGTATCGCCTTTTTTCTCTCATCTATTGTCAAATCGACCGATATCGCACTGGGCAGCTCTTTTGTCGTCTGGATCATCCTTCTGGCATTTATCGACATCGCACTGATCGGACTGATGCTGCAAAACAGAATCAACGACAACGTGATCCTCACCGTTGCCATGCTCAACCCCATCGAAGTATTTCGTATCGGAGCGATCACACTATTTGACCCCGAGCTCACTGTCATAGGTCCTGTAGCCTACTACCTTCTCGATACACTCGGTTCAAAAATGCTCATCCTCTATGCTGTTGTCTATCCTATTCTTATTGGCGCGCTGTTTGCCTGGTTTGGGTATATTGCCTTTAGAAAAAAAGATCTTTTATAGGAGATTGAAATGAAAATACTATTGCTGCTCATACTGCTCTTTTCAGGTCTGTTTGCAGGAGAGATAAAACTCACCGACCAAAATGCCACCGATCCGGTATATATCCTGCCGCTGAAAAAGTACCCGAAATGGCTTTGTGAAGCCCAGCTGAAAAACGGCAAAAAAATCCAGTTTGTCTCCGTAAAATCGATGATGCAGGTATATCGGCATCAGGACTATTTTCAAAGACATAAATTTATGGATGACAATATCTCGAAACTCTATGTACAGGACTACATCAGCGGCAGAAAAGTCGAAGCACCCAAAGCCGTCTATCTCTTCGGCAGCCGCATCGTCGGACCGCACGGAGACGACCTGATCCCGTTTGAAAACGAACAAAACGCCAAACTCTTCATGATGAAGAACGGCGGCACGAAAATATTGCCTTTTGAAAAACTCTCAAAAGGTTTGATACGATATTTGGATATGTAAAGAACCCCTCTCAGCGCGGTTCATCTGCGCGTGAGGCTGCTGCTGAAGCAAACTCAGCGTTAGCGTAGTTATTTGGGCTATGCCCAAATAATGTAATCAATCGACTGCAAGGAGATGAATATGAAACGACCAGAACCAATCAACGAAGAGATCGAACTCAAAAACAATGTATATATCGAAAGCGATACCGATCTAAAAGGTATCATCACTTATGTCAACGACTATTTTGCGGAGATCTCCCGCTATACACCCGAAGAGCTCATCGGACAACCCCACTCCATCGTCCGCCATCCCGATATGCCGAAGATCTTGTTTAAAATCCTCTGGGACAGACTTCATGAAGGGAAAAACTTCATCGCTGCTATCAAAAATATGGCGAAAGACGGCAGATACTACTGGGTTTTCACCGATTTTGAACATATCAAAGATGAAAACGGTAAAACCATCGGCTACAAAGCCGCCAGAAAAAAGATCTCCAAACACGTCACAGACCTGCTCGATCCCCTCTACAAAAAGCTGACCGAGATCGAAAAAGAGGGTGGTATGGAAGCAAGTGAAAAGTACCTAAACAAATTTCTCAAAGAGCATGGAGAAGATATCACTGTGGACAACCTGCTGGAAAATATTCATAGACTCTATTAAAAAAGGTAAAATATAGTAAACTTTTCTCCTTTTTGGTCGATATAGATATATTCGATCGATAAGAAAGGAGAAAAGATGATTGCAACCTATTTCGCCAAGATTATCACGATAGCTATTGTAGGTTTGATCATGATCCATCTGTACAACAGAATTTTTAAGTAGCGCCTACGCTGATGGTTCTTGTAGCGATCTCCTCCGCCTCCTCCCCGTTATGTGTCACATAGACCAGTGTAAAACCGAACATCTCATGAAGCCTTACGATCTCTTTTCTGAGTCTGCGGTTGAGTTCGGGGTCTAAGCTGGAGAGGGGTTCGTCCATCAACAGGATTTTGGGTGAGAGGACGAGCGCTCTGGCAAGCGCCACACGCTGCTGCTGCCCACCGGAGAGCTGGTCGATACGGCGCTTCGCATACCCCTCCAGACCGACGAGGCGCAGCATCTCTTCTACTTTTTGGCGCCTCTCTTTTCGGGGAATTTTACGGAGTTTGAGTCCGAAGGCGATATTTTCCCCCACGTTCATGTGCGGCCAGAGGGCGAGATCCTGAAAAACCATACCGATCTCACGCCGATGCGGCGGTACGATGATCTTTCCCGCTTCTGCAACGATCTTTCCGTCGATCAAGATCTCCCCGCTTTGGGGCGCGGCAAATCCGGCGATAAGCCGTAAAACAGTCGTTTTACCGCTGCCCGACCTGCCGAAGATCACCAACCGCTCCCCTGCGGTGATTTTGAGGTTGAACTCATGTAAAATCTTTTTGCCCTCATAGGCAACGGTAACATCTCTGAGCTCAACCATGCCGCACCTTTCTCACCGCACCCCAGACGCCGATCGGCAGCAGTACCATCGCTGTCATGAAGAGGCAGAGGGCGGCGATGAACTTTGGATCTCCATTCGCCATCTGTGTCATCGTATAGACCGGTAGGGTTTCGAGTCCCGGCGGATAGACCAGCATCGTGATCGTCGTCTCCCGCAGCGAAAAGAGCAAACCGATCATCCAGGCGACAAAGAGCACTTTTCGCGAGAGCGGCACGAGGATATAGCGAAACACCTGCCATCCGTTCGCCCCGGCGATCTGCGCCGCTTCGATTTGTGAACGGGGGATCTGCGAAAGCCCGGTCTGGGAGATCTTTGTCGTGACGGCGAGGTATTTGCCCACATAACCGAAGAGGATGATCAGCGGCGTGGCGTAGATGAAGTTGGTGGCGGGTCTGTTCCAAAAGAGGATCAGCGCGATACCGATGACCGTGGAGGGAAGCGCAAATAGAAAGATCAGCGAAGCGTCGTAGCCGCGTACTCCGGGCAGACGCTCTGCGATCAGATAGCCACTGACAAATCCCAGTATCGTCAGCAGCGTCGCTGCAAGTATGCCGTAGAGATAACTCCGTGCCATCGGAGCCAGCGCTTTTGCCAAAGTTTCATGAAGTACTTGCCACTCCGCCGCCTGATAGAGCAGTGCAAAAAACGGCAATAGTGTCACAACCGTCACAAACGACAGCAGCAGAACGATGAGTAGCGGACGGAAACTGCTCACATCGATCATCTGCACTTCATGAGAAGCGCTGAAACGAAAAAGCCGCTTGTGCACCAAAGCCTGCTCCACTACCAGAATGATCAGCGCCACCGCGACCATCGGCACGGCAAGCGCCGTCGCTGTACGGAAGTCGTAAAAAGCACTGAAGTAGGTGAAACTCTCTAGCGCAAAGACGTCATATCGCAGAAAGTTCGCCACACTCTGCTCCCCGAACGCGAGTATAAAGACCAGCAGAAAAGAGAGCACGATCGCCGGGAAAATCAGCGGCAACGTGATGTGACGCAACACACCCGACCAACCCGTCACGAGCCTGCCCGCCTCCTCCAGCCGGGGGTCGATCTGCCGGAGAAAGAGGATCGTCAGCAACAGGGGAATCGGCAGATAGACGCAAAAGAGCACCCACCATGTCCCCCAGAACCCGAAGAGCAGACTCCCCCAGTAGCCTTCCCTCCCCAGCAGATCGAACCACCCAAGCGCCAGGATATAGGGCGGTATCAGCAGCGGCAACGTCAGCAGTGCCAGAAAGAGACCTCGAAAAGGGAGCCGCACTTTGCCCAGCACGATCCCAAGCCCCACACCCACGACCGTACTTGCCATCGCTACCGAAGAGGCAAGCAGCAAAGAGTTTTGCAAACTTTCAAAAGCGCCGCTCTGCCAAAGTCTGCGATAGATCGAGAGATCAACCGTTCCGTTGCTCACAAGCGCATCTACGACCATCGAAAGCACCGGAAAGAGCACCGTGACCCCCACCGCTGTCGCAGTGGAGATCAGCAGTAAAAGACGACCGGACATATTACTTTTTACTTTCGCGCCAGCCACTGCTTCAGCCACGGCTGAATCTCGACCAGTTTTTGCGCGACTTCGGCGTAATCGACCTCCATCACTTTGATCCGGTCTATCGGTTCGAGCCCGTCAGGCATCGGCACACCCCGATGCAGCGGGATCTGTGCGCACTCGGCAAACGCGAGCTTCTCTTCCGTCTTTTTAGAGAGCAGATAGTCGATCAACTTTTTTGCCGCTTTGGGATGGGGCGCACCACGAATCAGCATGACAGCATTGGGCACGACAAAAGCACCGATCTGATCCGCCCCCTGATCGGGATAGACGAAGGTGATCGGCGCTTTCTGTCTGAGGCGACTCATCGCGTCGTCACTGTCCACCAGCGAAAAATCGTACGACCCAGACGCGACAAAATCGGCACTCTCACCATTGCTGGTGGAGAGGGCAATATCATTGGCTTTGAGCTCGTTCATGAAGGCTTCCGCTTTGGCATCTCCCAGCACCGTAAAGAGCGCCGCCACATGAGAGGTGGTCGTACCGAAGAGTGGATTAGCAATGACCCCTTTGCCTTTGAAAGCGGGATCGGTGTAGTCGAAAATCGATGTCGGCTTTTTCACGGCTCTGTTGTTGACGACAAAGAGCCGCACCCTGGCAGAGAAACCCGTCCAGTAGTGCTCTCTTTGGACAAAAAGGGAGGGGATTCCCTCCGCATGAGGGCTTTTGTAGGGCGCCAGAATCCCCCTCTGCCGCAACACTTCCGCTCTGATCGGTTCGTTGGCCCAATAGACATCCGCCTGCGGATTGTTCTTCTCCGCGATCAGGCGGTTCATGACACCCGTCCCTTTGGACTCTTCGGTATCGTAGACGGCATCGACTCTGATACCCGTCTCCTTTTCGAATGCTTTGAGCACCGGCTCGGAAAACACCTGATCTTCGGAGACGTAGACGGTGACGCGGTTACCCTCCTCTTTAGGTGAGCAGGCAGTGAAAAAAAGACCTATCCCTGTTAGCAGAAGCAGCGCTACCGCTCTTGCACCCATCACTCTATCTCCGCACTGACATGAAAGTCGTCAAATGAGGTCGCCGCGTCCGCTTTGGTCCAGAGCCCGACACCTCCTTTTTCTACAAAGGTATCATCTTTCGCTTCAAGAAGCCGCTTGCCATCCAAAAATGCTGCAAAACGGTTCCCTTTTTGTGCGATCATCATCTCATGCCACCCTTTGGGGAGTGTTATATCCGCCGATGCAATCTGCCTGCGTACACCGTTCTTCACCGAATAAAACCGAAAATTGTCTTCCAGAGGATTGAACCGGACAACGTAATAGTTATCGGCATCTTTCACACGCCACATGATGCCGCCACCCTCGTCGATTCGCCCACTGTCGGCTCTGAATTTTACACTGATCACACCATCATGAAAGGGAATCTCTTTGGTATAACAAAGATTAAATGTACTGCCTCTGTTGGCACCGACGTCTGAAAGACGCAGTACTTTTTTGCCGGATGGCGCAGTTGTATCTTCCACAACCTGCCAATTCCCGGATTTTTGAGAAGGATGTGTCGCCCCACTCACCCATCCCTGCGGCAATGCACCGGTTTTTGTCTTTTCAAAATCGTAATTTACCTCTACATTCACCGCATACAGTACCATCCCAACAGCCAATGCAGGAAATACAAGTCTCCATCTATTTGAAAACATCGGATAACTCCTTTTTGTTATATTATACCCTATTTTATATTTTCAAGAAATATTATAAATTATTATTTTTGTAACTTTTTATCTTTAGTCTATTTTAATCCGAAACGTTCTATCATGTCATATCTTAAACGAGGAGGTGACCATGATACACCAATTACCGGATCTACCATACGATCTCAAAGCACTCGAACCGCTCATTTCCAGTGAAACACTGGAATACCATCATGGAAAACACCATGCCGGCTATGTCAATAAGCTCAATGCGCTCATCAAAGGTACAGAGTATGAAGCCCTGTCTCTCGAAGAAATCATCCACCAAAGCGACGGTGCTATCTTCAATAACGCGGCACAGACGTTCAACCACAACTTCTACTGGCACAGCCTCTCGCCTGAACCTACACACCCCTCCAAGGCGCTACACAGAGCAATCGATGAAACATTTGGATCGATAGAAAAATTTCTTGACCTATTTACCGATGCAGCAATCAATATTTTTGGTTCCGGATGGTGCTGGCTTGTAGTTGACCAACATGAAAAACTACAGATCAGAACCACCTCAAACGCACACACCCCGCTGGAACATCATGAAACACCGCTACTGACCTGTGATGTGTGGGAACACGCCTACTATATCGATTATCGCAACGCAAGAGCAAATTATGTCGAGACTTTCTGGAAACTTGCCAACTGGGACAACGCCTCTAAAATCTTTGCAGACAAAGAGCATCTTAAAAACACCGGTGCATTGCCGCCCTGCAATGATCCTGACGACCCGTTGTGCGATATCATCGATGAGATGTCGAAAGAGAATGAACCGACGACATAATCTTTTTGAAGAAGAAACCCCTCTTCTACACCAAAGCCAGTAACACCGCCAGCAAAACAGGCGGTGTTACTATCAACCCAAATTTTGAATACTCACCAAAACCTATTTTCACTCCCTTCTGGTTTAAAGTATGCAGCCACAAAAGCGTTGCCAGTGAACCAAACGGTGTCATTTTCGGTCCGAGGTTACAGCCGATGATATTGGCGTAGATCATCGCCTGATTACCGATATCATGAAGTGCGATATCCATAATCATAATAGTAGGCATATTGTTCATGACTGCACTTAACGCAGCGCTGATAAAACCGGTGCCTACTACCGCCACCAGGTCTCCCTGATGGTTGAGTGTCTGGAGTATCTGTGTCAGGTAGTCGGTCAATCCCGCGTTTTTGAGTCCGTACACTACCACATATAGTCCCAGACTGAACCAGACAACCTGCCACGGTGCGTTTTTGATGATGTGCAGCGGCTCAACCGTTTTAAACTTAGCCGCGATCAGCAAGAAGAGAAGACCTCCGCCGAGTGCAAAAACCGACACCGGTACACCATACTGCTCCCCGACAAAATAGCCTGCCAGCAGTAGAGCCAAAAAAAACCAGCTGAAGTAAAAAAGCTGTTTGCTTTTGAGGACACTTTCAGGCGATTTCAACAAGGATATATCCACTCTCTTGGGGATATCTTTGTGTAAAATCGCGTACAATACCACGATGGAAGCGATCACGCTGACCACAAACGGAAGCCACATATGGGCAAAATAGGTTCCAAAACCGATGTGAAAATAGTCCGCAGTAACGATATTGGTCAGGTTGGAAAATACAAAGGGGATCGACGCACTGTCGCTGATAAATCCACCCGCCAGCAAAAATGCCAGAATCGTTTTTGCATTGAGCTTGAGGATACGCATTTTTGCTAGAAGAATCGGCGTGAGGATCAGTGCGGCACCGTCGTTGGCAAAGAGTGCAGCCACCAGTGCACCCAGCAGGATAGAATAGACAAACATCTTTACCCCGCTGCCGCCGGAGAGCCGTGCCATCTTCAATGCTGCCCATTCAAAAAATCCGATCTCATCCAGTACCATCGAGAGGATGATAATCCCGATAAACGCCAGTGTAGCATCCCAGACGATGCCAAAGACAACAATCAAATCCTGAAAATGAACTACCCCAAGCGCATAGGCGACTACCGCGCCGATCACCGCCGTCGTCCCGATCTGCAAACCTTTTGGCTGCCAGATCACAAAAATAAGCGTTATCAGAAAAATCGAGAGTGAGAGTATCATTTATTGAGGACTTTGGATCGTCTGAGTGCCGCTTCAATCTCCTCTTTGTTTACATCACCGCTCAAATCGAGCTCAACAGAACCATCCTCTCCCGATACTTGCATATCCGAGATCTTCTTTTTGGTCTCATCGCTCATACATTCACACTGACCCGTAGCACAATTCTCTACCATCTTGACAATCTGCTGTTTCTGTACCACACCTGTAAAGGAGATCTTCACACCGCTGTTTGTTTTGACTACATCTTTTTTCATTTTTTCCTCCAGTTCTTCTTTGATTTTTGGTAAGAGTTTTGCTTTGATCTCTTCATAAGTTTTTTCAAACGCCGCATACGGTTTGCCGTCGGGATCTTCAAATCCGACATGCACTACTTTCACCGGTTTGGGGAATTGAGGACAACTCTCTTTGGCATGATCACACACCGTTACCACCAGATCAAAGTCGATATCTGCTACTTCATCCAGCTTTTTAGAGTGATAACGCTCATCCCATACGCCGTGTGCTTCCAGTACCTTTTTGGCATTTGGATTGACTTTTCCCGAAGGTGCGACACCGGAACTCCAGGCACGGATACCTTCCAGCTCTTTGTTGATCAGCGCCTCGGCGATGATGCTCCTGCAACTGTTCCCGGTACAAAGTACCAACACTTTTTTATCCACTTTTGCATACTCCTTTTAGTGACGGGATATCAAGTTCCAGATAACCTATCTCTTTGAGAATCTCTACGCGAAATTTATCCAGCGGTTTGCGAATAGTATAATATGCCCACCTACCCCGCCGATCCACTTTTAAAAAACCTGCATCTTTCAAAATCTTCAGATGACGGGAGATGCGCGACTGGATCATATCAAATGAAGACTCGATATCACAGACACACACTTCCCCGTTTTCGTTTATAAAACGTAAAATCCTGATTCTGGTCTCATCATTGACGGCTGAAATCGTTTTGAGAAAGATATCCATCTACTCTGCTCCTTCATGAGGTGACAGTATAACAGAACATTTTTTATATATCAAGATATATTGATGTAAGTCGCAAAGGTCTCTTTTTGTTGTATATATTTGTAATCTAACCCTTTTGATACCCAAACTCTCAAAGCGACAGGCGAAGAGATGGTAGGTTCTTCCGGCTCCTTTGACTCAATTATAAAACGGACAGAATCGCAACAGGTATCTTTTGTGCTTATACACCCATAAACAACCAAGGAAAAAGATGTCAAAATTTACCGCATTTATTCTGTTCAATATCCTGGCATATTTTGCCTACTGGGTGATCGACAGGCTCTTTTCACTCCTTAGGTGGTACTCCAATCCTAAACTGGGAGAAGATATCATGGTCATGCCCACCACCAGCGATATCTGGCTCATCGCTCTCAATGTACTCTTCTCCACCGTCATCGCCTGGTATCTGCTACATAAGATCAAAACAACTTACCTCTCATAAAAGCAATTACTAGCTCTCAGATGGTAGATTCCGATCCTGCAAGCCTCAGCCGTGTGGCGATCGTGGGTGCACTTTCGCTCTATCTGGATTTCATCAATCTGTTTGTACTTTTTCTGGAATTTTTCGGAAACCAAAGAGACTAAAGTAGCAGATTTGTTAGCCAACTGACGGTATAATATAGTAAAAAGTGGTATTATATCGTCATATTTGAGAAATCGGAGTATTTGCTATGAAACATACTGTATATCGCATCTACCGTTTCTACCGTGACGGGTTCGCCTCCATGAAGCTGGGGAAAAAGCTCTGGCTTCTGGTCGCGATCAAGCTCTTCATACTCTTCGCGGTCGTCAAATACTTCTTTTTCCCGGATATCCTGAAAGAGCACTTTCAAACCGATCAGCAGCGCAGCGAGTATATCCTGCAACAACTCACACAACAAGGAGAATAGCATGCACCACATCGACCCCTCTCTGGTAGACTGGTCACGGGCACAATTTGCCCTGACCGCGCTCTACCACTGGATCTTCGTCCCGCTCACACTGGGACTGACATTTATCGTCGCTATCATGGAGAGTATCTATGTCAAAACCGGCGACGAATGGTGGAAAAAAACGACAAAATTCTGGATGGGACTGCTGGCGATCAACTTCGCCATCGGTCTGGCAACGGGTATCATCATGGAGTTTGAGTTCGGCACCAACTGGTCCAGCTACTCATGGATCGTCGGCGATATCTTCGGCGCACCGCTTGCTATCGAAGGCTTGATGGCTTTCTTCATGGAGTCGACCTTCTTCGCGGTGATGTTTTTCGGCTGGGACAAGGTGAGCAAACGTGCGCACCTTCTCTCGACCTGGCTGGTCGCCATCGGTTCCAACCTCTCCGCACTCTGGATTCTCGTCGCCAACGGCTGGATGCAGCATCCTGTCGGTATGCACTTCAATCCCGACACCGCCAGAAACGAGATGACCAACTTCTGGGATGTCCTTTTCAACCCCAACGCATACAGCAAGTTTCTACATACGATCAGCAGCGGGTATGTTCTGGCGGCACTTTTTGTCATCGCCGTCAGCAGCTGGTATCTGCTTAAAAAACGCGATATCCAGTTCGCCAAACGCTCCATCATGGTGGCGGCGAGTTTCGGGCTGATCGTCTCACTTTTCAATCTCACCACCGGAGATGACTCCGCCAGGCAAGTCGCCAAAAACCAGCCGATGAAACTGGCGGCTATGGAGGGTCTTTATGACGGAAAACCGGGTGCGGAGATCGTTGCATTCGGCATCCTCAACCCAAACAAAAAACTGGATGACAAGCAGGATCCTTTCCTCGTCAAGTTTGCCATCCCCTACGGACTCTCAGCACTCAGTTACCACAACCTCGACGCTTATGTTCCCGGCATCAAAGAGCTGGTCTATGGCGACAAAGAGCACAACATCATGAGCGCCGCCGAGAAGATCGAACGGGGCAAACGCGCCGTAGCAGCACTCAAAGCTTACAAAGAAGCAAAAAAATCAGGTGATAAAATCGCTATGGAGAGTGCTCGCAAAGCTCTGGATGCAGAGAGCGCCTATCTTGGGTACGGCTATCTACAACAACCTGAAGATATCATCCCTCCCGTTCAGACCACCTTTTACGCCTTTCATGTGATGGTGCTGTTCGGTAGCTGGTTTATCCTCTTTTTCATCATCATTCTCTACCTGACGATGACCAACGAACTACATGGCAAACGCTGGGTTCTTTGGGCAGGTATCATCAGCCTGCCGATGGGATACGTAGCACAGGAGGCGGGCTGGATCACAGCGGAAGTAGGCAGACAACCCTGGGCTATCCAGGATATGCTACCTGTCGGTATGGCGACATCGCAGATCAACTCGGGATCGGTCATGCTGACCTTCTGGATGTTTGCCATCCTCTTTACAGCCCTGCTTATCGCGGAGGTTAAAATCATGACAACACAAATCAAAATCGGACCGGAGGAGCACAACCATGTTTGATACACTTTCCTACCTCACACTACAGCAGTACTGGTGGTTTCTCGTCGGTCTGCTGGGAGCGCTTTTTGTCTTCATGACATTTGTGCAGGGCGGACAGACACTGCTCTGGACGCTGGGCAAAACAGAAGCACAGCGCGACCTGATCGTCAACGCACTGGGACGCAAATGGGAGCTGAGCTTTACAGCACTGGTTATGTTCGGCGGCGCACTTTTCGCGGCGTTTCCACTCTTTTACGCCACCAGTTTCGGAGGCGCTTACTATGTCTGGATGGCAATACTCTTCTGTTTCATCATCCAGGCGGTCGCTTACGAGTACCGCAAAAAGCCCGACAACCTCTTCGGCGAAAAGACGTATGAAGTCTTTCTTTTCATCAACGGAAGTCTGGGGATCATCCTGATCGGTACGGCACTGGGGACACTCTTTACCGGCGGTAACTTCATCGTCAACGACGCGCACCTCTCCCACTGGACCAAACTGACCTACGGGCTCGAAGCGGTGCTGAGCTTTTTCAATATCGCCTTCGGTTTCATGCTCTTTTTCCTCGCGCGTCTTCTGGCAGCACTCTACTTCATCAACGCCGTCGACGACGAAGAGATCATACGCCGTGCGCGCATCGTCCTGAAGTATGAGACATGGATTTTTCTGATCCTCTTTCTCTATATCCTCGGTGCGATTTTGACGATGACCGGATACGGCTACGATCCTGCCACCAAAGTGGTCACACCCGAAGCGTATAAGTTTCTGCACAACTTCATGGCGCTGCCTGCGGTAACACTGAGTACCATTCTGGGGACTATCCTGCTGCTCTGGGGTATCGCGCTGGATCTCTTCTTCAAAAGCGACAAAGGGATCTGGTTCGCAGGTATCGGTACGGTACTGGTCGTGCTCTCCCTCTTTCTGATCCTGGGATACAACCATACCGCCTACTACCCTTCACTCGCCGATCCGCAAAGCTCGCTGACCATCGAAAACAGCTCGGGCAGCCGCTATACGCTCACAGCCATGGCGTATGTTTCACTCATGGTACCCTTCGTACTGGCGTATATCGCTGTTGTATGGCGTGCGATGAACCGCACCAAAATCACCGTGGACGAAGTCGAACACGATCCGCACCACTACTAGGAGGAAAAAGATGGATTATACAGAAGCAATTATATGGTACACGGCATGGCCGGTACTGATTTTCATAGCTTACAAGTTCGTGATGCTCAACCTGCGTCACCATGCCAAAATGGAACGCCTGGAGATGCTCGAAGAGCGCTTTGGAGAGCAGTTTCCACATACAGATGCACTGCTGAAAAATAGACCGAAATCTCAGGAGTGATTTTGCCACCTTCGACGACCAACTCTGGTTCATGCCGGGGAAAAACTATTCTGCAAAGATAGTTGCAAGATTTCCAAGAGTGCACAAACGAACCGAAAAACTTATACCTCCTATTTCAGGAGTCACCGGATTTGGGTGACTCCATCTCCTCCACCTTTTTTCGCAATCTTTCATGACGCGCTTTGATAGCATCCCTCGCCAGATCGATTGCCTCTGTTATCTCTGCTCTCTCATCTGACTTCTCTCTTTCGAGAATCGGTATAAAAACTTTAAAAAGGGAGTTTTTCAGTTCTCTGTTCTCTTCCGCCAGCCCCGCCATGATCATAAAGGCGGCTCTCTTTAGATAGACTTTGTCGCTTTTACTCCACTCTATGGTCTTGTGCAGTGCCCAGCGGTTTTTGATGAAGACTTCCCGGCATACCCGGTCGCACATCTCTTTGGAGGTAAAGGTTTCGGCGATCTCGTCGAGCTCTTCTTCTGTCAATTTTTCCGGTTCTATCAAATGATCTTCTCCCTCTTTGAGTGGATGGCAGTATTCGAGTGCATCTTCTTTCCTTTCTCTACTCATCTTCATCTTTCCAGTGCCATCGGCGCCAGTCGAGTATGTAATGGTCTCCGGTTTTCTCACGAAACGCTTCGATATCCGACTCCCGACCGACCACGATCAAAATCTCCTCTTCCGAGATCTGATGTTGCAGACCTTTTTGATTGAACGCGAACCATGTCTGAAGCTCTGCGTCAATCACTGCCAGCAGGATGATATGATATCTCGCCTGGATCGGTTCGGTTTCATGTAACTGCATACCGATCAGTTCACTTCTGTCAGAAACGGTGATCTGTGCGATTTTCAAATCACTGTTTTCATACAAGATCTTCTGCATCAGCTGCGAAACGGTGGGATTGCTGATGAGTTCATGAAGTATGTTTGCCGTGATCTGTGCTGTCACGATCATCTTGTTCGCACCTGCCATCTTCAGCTTGGTTGCATGTTCCCGGTCACTTGCCAGTGCGATGATCGCTATATTTTCATATGCGGTACGCAAAGATATGGTGAGAAAAACATTTTTCGCTTCGTCAGACAGCGCACAGTAAACCAGCATATTTTCGGGATCGTAGCGTTCTATCTCACCCCATTCGTCGCTCAGATCAAAAAGGGAGACTTCCATCTGCGGGATCATCTCATGAAGTGTCTCTATCTTCTCTTCAAACAGGGTAAAAAGATGTACCTTCTCTCCGCTTTCGATCAAGTTTCTTGCGATCTGGAGGGCATATTCGTCACATCCGAAAATCAGATTGTATTTTTTATTCATCGCCTGCTCCTCCTGCTGCGGACAAAACGGTCAAACTCTCTCAGCAAAGAGTGTTCACCTATAAATACCAGGATATCCCCCTCCTCCAGCATAGAGTCCGGTTCCGGTCTGAAGAGAAACGTATTTCCCCTTTGGATACCCATCAAAATAAGATGAAAACGTTTGTATTCCAGCTCATCTGTCGTCTCAAAGCGGTTCAAGACAAGATCGTCGATATAAAACTCTTCGATCCGCGCCCCTTCATGTTCGCTGCGCAAGGCGTGGATCACTTCAAATGCCACCGGCTTACCGCCAAACTCCCGTGCAATCTTGCCGACGAGATTTTGGGGATGTATGATCTCCCCGACGCCGGCTTTACGCATCTTGACCTCGTTCTGCGCCTCTTTGAGCAGCGAGATGAGAGGCACTTTCGGATCGAGGGCACGAATGCTGAGCGAGATATATATGTTCTGGATATCGCTATCATAGAGACAGAGTACCGCACGGACATTGTGAGAGAGGTCGATCTCCAGCCTGTGATAGGTAGCAAGTCTCGTCGGATCAAGTGCGAAAGCGAGAAAACCGTGCTTTTGTGCCTGTGACACTGCCGTTTCGTCGGAGTCGAGGATTATGAAATGTTTTCCCTCTTTTTTGAGACGGCTGGCGGTGATATGCGTGACCCTTCCCCAGCCGCACAGAAGGTAAAGGTTTTTCAATCGCACCGATTTTTCGATATTGTCATGCTCTTTGATCTCTTCAAGTTTCTGGGAAAAGGCAGAAACGATGATCGACGTGGTAAAAGAGAGCACCGAAACGCTGATAAGGATGATGATAACCGCCACCGCGCGCCCCTCGTCGCTGAGCGGTACCACATCGCCGAAACCGACCGTGGAGATCGTCACGATCGTCCAGTAAAACGCCTGATAGAGCGTCGTGATCTCGGTATGCGGGTTGCGTGCTTCGATCACATAGATCAAAATCGTCGAGATGAAAACCACCGTCGCGACAAACATCAACAGCGTCATCAACTCGAACTTCTTGACCGCGAGGATCGAGATCAGGTTCTGGATACGCCGGGTGTAGCGGAAAATCTTGAAGACACGAAAGAGGACGAAGATACGAAAAATCCGAAACTCGTGAAAAAAGGGCACCACCGCCAGCAGATCGATGATCGCCTGCGGAGAGCGGATGAATGCCCACTTTTGGGCGAAGATCTTCCGGCACGCTTCACCGAATGAGAAACGCCGCTGTAAAAAGAGATCGCGTTCGTACTGCGCGATGATAACCTTGTGTATGTCATCATGCACCCAGAGCCGCAGCAGATACTCGACCAAAAAGATCGCCGATATGATGTAGTTATTGAAGTAAAGCAGATCAGGATTGACCGGATGACGCACTTCCCGTACCAGCACGAAGACACTCAGAAAAATCAGTGCGATGATAAACGCATCGAAATAGTGTTTGAGTACAAACGTGTCATCGTTCATCAGACGCCGGAAAAAGCGCTTGAACGCACGGTAGGATTTGGAGTTGTCAAGGAGATAGGCGACCCATACGATCATTTTGTCAAAAATACGCATGGTTTGTCCTCCTCTCTTATCTATACGATTTTATACGATTTTCGCTTTGATCTCTTTGCACCCATATTCAAATCGACTTCTTCATATGTACATTTCAAACTTCGATATCGATCTTTTTCTCCGAATGGATTGCAGTATGTAGTTTGTCATAGATCATCTCCAGACTGTCACCGGGCATATACTGCGCGATACCGATATGCGTATGTCCCAGTAGTTTTTTGAGTTTACGGGCAAATTTGATGCTCTCTTCGATGGAGTCGTGTGTCAGCAAGATAGAGTAAGTCTGCGCATCGATACGCCCCAGATAGTCACCCTGTGGATGAAAGTGATGTTCGATCTTTTTGAGTGTAGCCGCATCTGTCTGGAAGGCGACAAGGGAAAACTGATACCCCTGCTTTTCGGCACGTTGGATCTCCTTTTCGATCAACTCTTCGAACATAATCTCATTGTACGCCCCGCTTTCCTCCTCCTTTTTCAAAAGCTCTTTGACATCCTTCAACATGATCTGATGCTCCGCAGCTTTGTCGATGAGCATATTCTCCTTTTGAAAATGGAGATAGAGCATCAACGTGAAGGTATAGATAAAAATCGAAAGGATAACCACACCAAACACGATCGCCAGAAACATCTCTTTGTATCGGAAACTATCATCCAAAGAAACGATCATGATCAGCGCCAGTCCCCCTTTCATGCCCGAAAGCGTGAGTATGTTGTTCCATCGCCATGGCAACTTTCGGTGGCGTTTCAGCAAATAGACCACGAAATAGCGGATCAGTGTCGTCAGTATGAACGCGTAGAGTATCTCCATCCTGTAACTGTAGAGCAACTCCAGATCGATGACATGCGCCATAGATATGAAGATAACAGCATTGGCAAATAGCCCCAGGTAGAATGCTTCCTTTTTATAGGCACGAAAAGTGAGTACGCTACAGCCCGGGCGGTTCAGGTATGAGACGACAGATGAGATATTTTTGTGCCGGTAATCCCCCTCCTTGTCAAAGAGATACTTGAAAACCATCACGGAGACGACGACTGCCAATATCCCCGACAGATGCAGGCGATCCGCCACCAGAAACCCCACACTTGCCATCACATAGATGGCGATAAACTTCTCGAAACTGTCTTTGAAAAACTTGAACCCGTGATACCCCAGCAACCCCATACCCACACCGATCAAAAAGGAAACAGCGATGGTATAGAGTGTGGTACCCGCCAGCGTCGCGAGAGAGATCGTCTCTCCCTGCAAAAACGGCATCGCGATGAAAAAGAAGATGATCATGGCGGTGATATCGTTGAAAAGGCTCTCCCCCTCTGCATAGAGTTTGAGCTTTTCAGGCAGACTGAACTTCGAAAAGATCGCCCCCACCGAAACGACATCCGTAGCCATCAACGGCGTAAAGAGAATCATAAGCTCAAAAACCGAAAAACGGTAACTCCCCTGCACCAGATACGTCACCCCAACCGCCAACACGATCGACAGGATCACCGCGACAACTGCGAGATAAAATATATCGCTGAAATGCTCTTTGAGTTCACTGCGCGAAAGCCCCAGCACATCCGGGATGAGGATGACAGGCAGCATCAGGTACATAATCTCTTCGAAATTGTTCCCCAGTATGCTCAGATCGAAAAAATGGTTCGTCAATACAAAAGGAATCTTTGTCATATCTTCGATCAACTTGGCGATGAGGATAAGAGAGAGGATGATAGCGAAAATCTCAAGCATATAGACTCTTTTCTTTCAATGTGTTATGGAGATTATATATAATTATTACTTATGTTTTGCAGCTATGGAGATTCCAATTGGCATACTAGGATCGTTTTTTGATTGGACTTAAGAAAAATAGAACAGACTAAAGACATCTCTCTCCAGACTGTTAGCTGACGAACAGACTTCCTAACATACATTACGGTATCATACTACCAAAATCGATACCAATTCTATAAACAACTATAATATTCAGGAGAAACAGATGAGCAGTGATAAAAAAGCGTTCGGTCTATGGAGCGCAGTGATGCTGGGGATCGGTTCCATGGTGGGAGCCGGTATCTTTATCGTCATCGGAGAGGCGGGATCGATCGCGGGCAATATCGTCTGGATCTCCTTTATATTCGGGGGTATCGCAGCACTTTTGAGCGGTTACTCTCTGGCAAAGCTGGCACTTCGCTATCCCTCACGTGGCGGTATCGTCGAGTATCTGGTACAGGGATTCGGAGAGGGTATC